>JBDNDR010000176.1:0-4929 GCA_046718995.1 Fimbriimonadales bacterium | reverse complement strand
ACACCTGTGCCGGCGTTCCGTCCGCTCTTCTTCGGCTTAGGTTTTGTGTTCACGCTGGGATTAGCGTGGGGGCGTTCGGTGTTTGCGGGGTTCCCGTTCCACCCGCTCGGCTTTGCGATGAGTGCCAGCTGGGGTTCGGTGATTCTCTGGTTCTCTATGTTTGTGGCGTGGCTCATCAAGGCGCCGCTCCTACGCTATGGGGGGATGCCGCTCTACCGCAGGGCGCGCCCCTTCTTCTTGGGCATGATTTTCGGCGAGTTCTTCTCTGCTGCGGTCTGGGCACTTCTGGCGCTCCTGTTCGGTGTTGAGACGCCGGTCTACCCCTGGCCCTGACAAGCGCGGGAGTGGTTCCAACGCTCGTCAAAGACACAGGGGAGACCCTCAAAGTTCAATCCCCATTAGGCGTGAGAGTGCTTGTTCAACAGGCTCTAAGGTATCCCTGTTGTTCCAAGCGACGCGCCCCTCGGGGTCGATAATCACATAATGGGGGATACCTGACACCCCGAACAACAGAGCCAGCGCAGATTCTCCTCCTTCCACCCAGAAGTGCTGCGCTGTATCTAACCAGTTTCTATTCTTGAGAAACTCAATGGCGGTTTCGGGTCTTGAGTCTATGCTAACTTTCAGCACCTCGAGCTGGTGGCGCACTTCATTATGTCGGGCTAAGACCTGCATCGTCTGCTCTAACTGCTCGAAGCTGGCGATGCACGGTTTACACCAAGTCGCCCAGAAATGTATCAAAACCCACTTGCCACGAAATTCAGAGAGGCGTCGTTGGTTGCCTGTCGCCAACTCGGTTAGCGACACATTCGACACCGAGTCGCCCACTTGAAGGGAACGATAGAAGGTACGCTCGGAAACTCCATCGCCGAGATAAAGGGTGAAAGGATAGTTTAGGCTGTCCTCCGCTCCTACATCGAGTTCTACGATGTATCTTGTAGGTTGCGCAGGGAACCCTCTACGATAGGGTGGGTTCTCGTAAAGTTGCGTCAATCGAACCTGTCCCTGTGCATCCAATCGTCCCTGACCGACGAGCAGGAACTTGCTGTAGGGCGGAACATAGAGATACAACTTGTAGGGGCGGTTCGCCAGCGGTCGGCCTTCTACAGTCAAAAAGCGCAAGGTTAGGGTACGGTCGCCCTGATAACGGAGGAGATTGAAGGGCTGGTAGGTAAATGCCAAATACGCCTGCCCACCTTCCACGACGGTCGTCGGCATACTTGCATCGTTGCAGTAGTTATCGCGATCCGCTCCCTCCACCATGAGATGCCATCGCTCACCGGGAGCAACATCCGAAAGATTGAGCACCCCCGTAGGACTCTCGGGGACGAACTCCTCAACGAATAAGAAGGCATCATCAGCCATCACGCGGATTAGGCTTACGCGAAAATTCGCATGCCTATTCCCTGCTCGGCTCAGGTCATAGCGTGCCGTTAGAGTGCCCGGCTTGGGAAGAACGCGCTCGGCTATCCCCGCCGAGATTTCCGACTCGCTCAGTGAACTCAGGTAGCCTCTTAGTAGCCCTCTTCGGTCAATCGCCAGCAGAGCAGTTCGGCTTTCGGGAGGTAGCACCACACGATACTTCCCCTCCTGTATGCGTTCCATCCCGAACCCCAGACACAGGAGTTGTGGCGCAAATCGGACTCGGAGTTCCATCCCCGCAGGGCGTCGCTCCTCATCGCGCAGGTCTGCTCCTTGAAAAGGAAGCACCGCTAAGTCTGCATAAGAGCGCGGGTTTCGCTTGATGTTGTCTTCAGGAAGCAGACGCAATGCGCTCCCGAAATCGGCAGGCAAGGAAGCACCGTCGGAACGGGTGAGGTGCAGCTCTACCGGGCGTCCTTTGCGCAGTTGGATGGTCTGTTCCTGTTCAGTGGCTGGGTAACGCACGAACACATGTTTTGCGACATAGCCCGATGCCCACACCCATAGCACGGCATAGCCACCGCGCTCACCGCTCAAAATCTCGCTGACAGGGCGCTCGACTCGGGAGTTCCAGCTTGGAATCACAGTGCCTTGAGCATCAGCCGTTTGAAAGGCAGGCTCCGTAGCGAAGTAGAACTGCCCGCGTCGCGCATCCCAGACGCTAATCCCCACTGTCGCTCCTGCGATAGGAGTATTCTTTTCGTCCACCACGCGCACTTTGAACGACGCTGTTTGTTGGGCAGGGCTAAGCGCGCACACTATCAGTAAGCCGAACCATAGAATTGCTCGCATTCAGTTCACCTCCTCATAAGCTGAACCGTTGCCTTAGCGCCCCAGATAGCGGGTGAGCAGGAACTCAATCTGCTGGAGCGGGTTGCCACTCCATATCACCTTCCCCTGTGGGTCAATCAAGTAAGCCGTCGGAATGTACTGAACAGCATAGAGCCTATAAGCCGAGTCTTTGCGTCTGAGGTCGTCCCAAGTATGAATTGCCAGCGTCCCTAAGCCTTGACGCTCCAGATGCGCCTGTACACCGTCTATCGACTCGTCCACGCTCACCGTGATGACCTGTAGGCGTCCCTTCCATTGCTCGCCGTGCTTCTCCAGCACCTGTTTGAGCTCTTGAAGCGCCGCTTGGCACGGACCGCACCAGGTCGCCCAGAACTCTAAGTAGACCCACTTTCCACGAAACTGTCTGAGTTGCAGGTTCTGACCTGTACTAAGCACGGTGAGCGTTGTGTTGGGTGCAGGCTCACCCGGCATAGGGGGCATCATAATCTGAACTTGTCGCCGTCCATCGCCTTCCACTAACACGAATTCGCCCACTCGCTGGGTGCCTACATAGACCACATAAGCCGTCTGAATTTGGGCGGTGCTTTTGTGTTCGTAGAGGTTTTTGAGGGTGGCTCTTCCCTGAGAGTCCAACCGCCCCGACGCCACAGGGATTGCTTGATAGCTCTTGGGTGAGACGAACTCGACTCGGTACGGTTGATTAGCGTAGGGAGCACCGCTTGTGCGTAGCACCTGCAGACTCAGTGTGCGCTTGCCCCGATACTGTTTAATGTCTTCAGGCACCACTGCGAAGCGGAACTGCGCCTCTGGTGCTTGGGGCACATTCACTGCAAACTGCTCATCATGTCTGCCCATCCGACAGTAGACTGTCCAATCACCTGGCGCAACATTTGTGAAAGTGACACGCACGCGCTCGCTGGGCGCAACGGTCGTCATCAGGTGATTCCTTATAGAGGTACCGCGATTCTTGCCGTGTCGACGCCCCAGATAAACGGTACACTCGTTTGGCATCGCTCTCTCTTTGATAAAGGCGCGTAAATCAATCTCGACTGTCACAGTGGTAGGCGGTGGCAAGCGAACCTCCAGCCGACCCGATTGAAGCTCCTCAGGAGTGAAGATTCGGTCATACCCACTCAAGGCTTTCTCGTAAAACACCAGCCGTACAGGAGCAGTGAAGTTCTCAGGCAGATAGAAACGGTAGTGCCCTTCTGCAATCGGTTCCAACCCGAAAATCAAATCTAAGCTGGGTTCCCAGAATGGAGGTACCTCGCTCGGTGAGCCATCTATGACGAAAAGCAACTGACGCGCTTCTTCACTCACAATCTGAGTATTAGCCTCGTAGTGGCTCTCACCTTCACTCAACACAACGGGCTTGCCCAGAGCGTCGTAGATAAATAGGTCTACAGGACGTCCTTTTTGTAAGGTGAGGGTAATCTCCTTGGGGAATTCATCCCTGAAACTCTTGATTACAGGCACATAGCCCGGCGCCATCACATACAGTGTGAGCACTACCTTCAGTCCGCGCTTGAGGTGATCCCGATAACTCATTTGCAGCCGGTTATCATCGCATACCAGCCGTCCGCGTGCATTAACTGGGTGGTAGCCATACCATTTGAAATCGCTTGTCAGAGAGTAATTTACATCGTTTAGCGTCAACAAGGCTCTGACTTTCGCCGTGGGAATCGGTTTTGCGTCAGCATCAACCACATTCACGACCAACAAGGGTTGCTCCTCTGTGTCTTGAGCCAGCTCGGTTTGAGCAACTGCCAGTCCCAAAGTCAACGATAGGACAGCCCACCATCCTACGAACCACCGTAAGCTATTCATCTTCCATTCCCCCTATCTGAATGGCGATGGCTACTGAGTTTTCCTTAGGCAACCGTTTTCCTGCCAATTCAACGGTCAATTTCACATTTCTCGTTGGCAATTGTCGCCTATTCCTCAGTCAAACGGTAACCGTTCCTCGATCAGTCTCAGCGAAAGCACAGGGAGATATTGTGCGTTGAACCAGTGGCAGACGGTCATCTTAGGTGTCCGTGAGAATGCCATTCCCAGCGCAAACGCCACTGTGGAGGGCGTGGCAAGGCACACCTCCACACGCTGATACCGGTTGACCCAGTCTTTTGAGCGCTGGTACAGCGCTTGGACATAGGGGAGCCAATCGCTCGCTTCGGGCAAATTGCCCGGCAGGTAGAACCCTACATTCATCGCCTGCTGATAGTTGGAGTGGGAGTCGAACTGAACCGGATGACGCCCTATAGAAAAGTGCAGAATCAGATAGTCCCCATCGCCTTCTTGTGCTGAACCCTCCAAGTGCGTTTCTTGAATGTTCTCCACCGAAATCTTAGAGGGTTCCAGCACGCGACGCACATCGGTACTCAAGTCAATGTTCGGGTCGAAACGCACACCGCCCTGATCCAGTTGGTAGAGTACCAGTCGTCTTCTTAAGCCGACCGCCGCGCCCAGAAAGAACGCCATCGGTAGCACCACATGGGGACACACATGGTACACATAGCCCTGATATCGCTCTTGAACCCATCGCTTGAGGGGGCGGTCGACCTCCTCGTACCACTCGCGCAGCATCTGCCGAGCCACCTGCTCCCAGTGTGTCGGGTTCTTATCGCTGCGTAGCGGTATCGCTTCTTGAGAAAGCATCTGGATGAAGAGGTCATCGCTGTAGACTGGCGAGGTTTTCTCAATCAGCCGAAACACCAT
>JBDNDR010000175.1:0-4937 GCA_046718995.1 Fimbriimonadales bacterium | reverse complement strand
GTTTCGTCGGTGCGACATAGGTCTTGACCTGCATAGTAATCCCCATATATTTATCGGTATCCCCCCGCATTTTTTGGAGTCTGTCTCCCTACAGGCAGGCGGTATAATCAGGGATGTGATTCGCCAGCAGATAGCCGATTGGATAGCGACCGCCCTCCGCACGGCGCACGCAGAGGGCGTGCTTTCGTTTGAAAATGTGCCGGACTTTGAAGTGGAGCCACCCCGCCACGCCGAGCATGGCGACTATGCCAGCAATGTGGCGATGCTTTTGGCAAAACAAGCCCGACGCAACCCACGCGAAGTCGCCGAGCTGATACGCGAACGCCTGCCCGCCCAGTGCGCGGAGTGGGTGGAGCGCGTGGAGGTCGCTGGGGCTGGCTTTCTGAACTTCTTCCTCAAGCCCGGCTGGGCTGGTTCCGTTGTGCGCACTATCTTAGAGCAAGGTGAACGCTTCGGCAATACACGCCTCGGCGAAGGGAAGCGCGTGCTGATTGAGTTTGTCAGCGCAAACCCCACAGGTCCCCTCTCCTTAGGGCACGGGCGCAACGCTGCTGTGGGCGACACCCTCGCGCGCATCCTGGAGGCAAACGGTTATCAAGTGGAGCGCGAATTCTATATCAACGACGGTGAGAATTCCACCCAAATCCGCAACTTCGCTCTCTCGGTGCTGGCGCGTTATCGCCAACTGCTGGGTGAACCTGCGGAGATGCCCGAAGACGGCTATTTCGGCGAGTATGTGATGGAAATCGCTCAGACCATCCGCCAATCGCACGGGGATACCCTCGCTCAAGGCGATTTGGAAACGGTCGTGCGCCGCTTTGAACAGATTGCGAAAGGGCTGATGCTCGCCGAGCAAGAACAAGACCTGCGCGACTTCGGAATCGTGTTTGACCGATGGTACTCAGAGCAGAGCCTCTATGACTCGGGAGCGGTTCAGGCGACTTTGGAGCAGCTGCGTCAGCGTGGTTATGCTTACGAGTCGGAGGGTGCGCTGTGGCTCCGCTCCTCCGCCTTCGGGGACGAGAAAGACCGTGTGCTGGTGCGCGCGAATGGGATGCCCACCTACCTCTCTGCCGATGTTGCCTATCACCGCGACAAGTTTGAGCGAGGCTACGACCTACTGATTGACCTCTGGGGCGCAGACCACCACGGCTATGTCGCCCGAATGAAAGCCGCCATGTCCGCGCTTGGCTACAACGCCGAGCAGTTGGTCATCCTCATCTACCAGTTGGTTAACCTCTATCGGGGCACGGAGCTGGTGCGGATGTCTAAGCGCGCAGGCAACCTGATTACCCTGCGCGAGGTGATTGACGAAATCGGCACCGACGCCCTGCGCTTTTTCTACCTGCTCCGCTCCCACGACAGCACGCTGGACATCGATTTAGAGTTAGCCAAAGAGCAGTCTGAGAAGAACCCGGTGTTCTATGTGCAGTACGCCCATGCGCGCATCTGTAGCATTGAACGCACGGCGGCAGAGCGCGGTGTGCCGATGCCCTCACTGGATACGGACCTGAGCGTGCTGACCCATCCGGAGGAGGTCGCCCTCATCAAGCGCTTGGCAGACCTGCCCGAAGAGGTCGCCCTCTGCGCGAAGCACTATGCGCCCCATCGCTTGACCACCTATGCGCTGGATGTGGCGCGTGCGTTCCACGGGTTCTACACCGAGTGTCGCGTGTTGGGTTCCGAGCCGGCGTTGCAATCGGCGCGTCTGTTGCTCACGCGCGCCACGCGCCAAGTGTTAGCGCGTACCCTCAGCCTGCTGGGCGTCTCTGCCCCCGAACGGATGGAACGTATAGAGGAGTAGAGACTATCGCGTTGGAACGCGCGGCAGCTCCCGCCTCCAGTGTCGCCAGAAGGTCTAAATAGCGCTGGAAGTAGTCGCGGGTCGGCTCGCGGTGTTCTAAGGTATCCGCAAGGAGCAAAGGAACTCCAAGCAACCGAGCAACGGTAGCCCCTACCCCAGTTGGCTCACGGCTCAGCACGAACGCCACCCGCTCTTTGCGCCCGCGTTCCACCATCGCGCGCAAAGTCTGGAGGCTGGGCGGATGTTCCTCGTGGGGCATCAGGCTCCCCAGAGAACGCATCCCCAATCGGCGTGTGAGGGGACGGTAGGCGTCGTGGACGGCGATGTAGGTTTTGCCCTGCACGAGGGTGCGCACACGCTCCACTGCCCCCCACAGTTGACGGAAGCGCAGTTGGGTGCGTCGCCACGCCTGGCGCACTGACGGATTGACCAACCCATCCTCCTCCGCCCAGCGCATGAGCCACTCACAACTGCGGTAAGCCCAATCAGGGTCCAGCCAGATGTGGAGGTCATCAGGGTTCGGGCGGAGATGATGAACCAGTTCCATCATTGGCGGATGGTGCCTGCCGAGCGCGCGGTGGAGCGCCTCAAGATACCCTTCTAACCCACCCCCAACCGCAATAATGCGTCGGCATCGGCGCGCTTGGTGAACCATGCGCACATTCAAAGCCACCTCATGCGCATCGGTACCCTGCGGCTGAAGCACCACTTGAGGCAAATCCAGCGCACTCAGCCAATCGCCTATCACACCCAGTGTCGCACCGTACATACTCGCTAACCCGGCAGGATTGTACCTGAACCAAGCGGGTTTCTCGTCTCTTTGATACATACTAATACACACTTCTGGGTATACTACTCCGCAAGGTGAAGACCATGAGAGACTACGAAGCAGTCATAGTCGGCGCTGGGGCTGCAGGAATAGGCGTTGGAGTTGCGCTCCAGCAGGTTGGGATTGAATTCGTCATCTTAGAAGCCCATCGGGTGGGGGCTTCGTTTTTGAGATGGCCTCGCGAGACTCGATTCATCACGCCCTCGTTCGCCGCGAACGCCTTTTACTTGCCCGACCTGAACGCCATCACGCCCCACAGCTCACCTGCTTTCACTTTAGACACCGAGCATCCCTCTGGTAGGGAATACGCCCGCTATCTGAGAGGGGTCGTGCGCCACCATAGCCTCCCAGTAGAGGAACGGACACGAGTCGTTCGTGTAGAGCGTCTTTCAGGAGGAGGGTTCACAGTACACACCACTCGCGATGTCCTTAGGGCACGCTTTGTCATCTGGGCAACGGGCGAGTTCCAGTTCCCGAAGTATACAGTGCCCGGCTCTGAACTGGGGATTCACTATGGGCAAGTCAGCAGTTGGCAAGCCCTCAAGGGAGAGCAGTTTGTAGTGATTGGCGGCTACGAGTCGGGCGCAGACTCGGCGTACCAACTCACGCGGCTGGGCAAGTCGGTGATTGTGCTTGACCCCGAAACGCCTTGGGAACGGGCTACCGGCGAACCATCGGCGGACTTATCCCCTTACACACACGACCGCCTGCGCTCTGTCTACGACCCCGAATGTGTCCAACTCTTGCCTTACCGTGCCTTGTCAGTTAGTAAGCGTGGCAGATGCTACCTGGTAGAGCATGAAGGCGGGACGATTGCGACCTCCACACGCCCGATTGTCGCCACAGGCTTCTCAGGGGGATGGGAGCCTGTACAAGACCTGTACGAGTTCGTGGATGGTATCCCCCTCCTGACCGAGCAAGACGAGTCCACCCTTGCTGAGGGGTTGTTCCTTGTAGGTCCGAAGGTGCGCCATCGCGGGATGATGTTCTGTTTTATTTACAAGTTTCGTGGGCGGTTCCCTGTTGTTGCTCAGACCATCGCGGAGCGCTTAGGCAAAGATAGCACGGCTCTGGAGGCTTACCGTGCCTACGGTATGTGGGTAGACGATTTGGACGCCTGCTGTACCCACACCTGCAGCTGTTAGGGACGCCAAGATGGCACACTCTCAGCGATTGAGGGTCTGGCAAGCGCTGACCGTTATTGCAGGCGGCTTTTTACCGAGCCTGTTCGTCGCCACTTGGGCTTTTGCAGAGATAGGCGCTTGGTCGTTGCTTTTATGGACTGCAGTGGCGCTGGTGGGTGCGCTCCAAGTCGTTCCTCTCAAGATGCTGGGCGAACGCTATCCGAACCAGCAAGGGGGCACCGCTGCCTATGCCCACAAGGTCTGGACTGGTAGATGGCGATGGTTAGCGTTCTTATCCAGCTGGTGCTATTGGCTCGCCTGGGCACCAGCAACCGCCCTCAGTTGCCATCTTTGCGCAAAGATACTGATTCATCTGCTGAACCTGAGCATCCCCGTGCTGGGTTTGACCGTTCTGCTGATGGTGCTCATCTATAGCCTCTACTCTTTCGGTTGGGCACGCATCCTCCTCTCAAGCTATCTGCTGGGTGGGCTGGTAGGGGTCTCCTTGATGGTTCTGATTGCCGTCGCCATAGGTTCTGCTACCGTTCCGACCTCCCAGCTCTTCTCGGTTCCACATCCCAGTTGGCAAGAGAGTGCTAAGTGGTTTTTTGCGATTGCCTGGACAGGCTACGGAGTGGAAATGCTTGCCTCGACCGTTGCGGAGCTCCAAGACAAGCGGCTCAGCCTACTCTACGGTGTCGGGGTCATTCTTAGCGGGGGCGCTTTCGTAGGGATTCCAGTCTTGGTTTTGGTGCTGACTGGTGGTCATGTACCTTCCGACGACCTTTGGGCGAGTCTGTCGCCCGTTCTCGAAAGTAGGCTGGGCACCATCGGCACCACTTTGTTAGGTCTGTTGGTTATCTCGGCGCTCCTCTATAGCGCATTAGCCATTCTGGTTCCCGCCACGCATACGGTCTACCAGATGGCGCACGACGGTCTTCTCCCAGCTTGGTTTGGCACTGTCAACCGATACGGAATACCTCTGGGGTCGCTCATCACCGACATCACACTCAATCTGGGACTACTTCTGCTCTTCCATCAGAGTTTAGCTAATTTGTTAGCCTGTGCCAATGTGGGGTATCTGGTTGTATTCACTCTGCTTCCCTTGCTCTACTGGAGGCTTCTCGACCGCTATACTGACCCCCTCAGAAAGGGGCTACACAAAGCGCTGAGTCTGTTC
>JBDNDR010000174.1:0-4938 GCA_046718995.1 Fimbriimonadales bacterium | reverse complement strand
AACACCTCCTGAAGCGCATGTTCAAACGCTTCGGTCGCCTCCTGCCCGAACAGGCAGAAGCGCACCTCTTGGAGCTGGCTTCCGCGGTCTAAGTGTGCCTTGAGCGTATGCATCATCAGGGTAGCACCTTCATTAAGGGAGAACCCTGCGATTCCCATCCCGACTGCGGGCAGGGCGATAGTGCGCACACCGTGTTCCTCAGCGAGTTGGAGTGCGTGCGCCACGCTCCCTCGGATGCTCTCCGCCGTTGCCGAACCGCCGGGAGGCATGCTGGCGGCGTGAATCACATAGCGCGCTGGCAGGTTGCCCGCCCCTGTGATAGCGGCTTGACCCACCTGAATCGGACCGTGGCGGTGGCATTCCTCTTGGATGCTCGAACCGCCCTTGCGTGCGATGGCGCCTGCGACTCCAGCCCCGAGAATGAGGTGGCTGTTCGCTGCGTTCACGATTGCGTCCACCGCCTGCTCGGTAATATCTGCCTCTTGGACGACGATACGGGTTGCGTGGTAGGTACGCTCTACCATAGCGCAATTCTACCCTGCCCGAAGTCCTCTGGGAGGCAAACAAGTTTCACCTCACCCCCTGCTCCGTAAACCGAGAGGGGAGCCGAACACGGTTCCCCCTGCAGGCAGGGGGAACCTTACGGAGGGGGTGAACAATCCTACCTCCACCCCAACCCTCCCCCTAATGCAGGGGGAGGGGAAACCAACCCTACCCCGTCATGCTGAACGCAGGGAAACACCAGAGCCTCATCACCTCAGGTATAATCTGCTCAAGCTTAATGTCCCTTCTGGGGAGCGTTGGAGTCGAGAGACCGATGAGGATACGCACGACTTTTTTGATACTGCTGTTGGTGGTATGCCCCCTCCTGAGTGTTGCTCAACGAACCCCTGCTCCCGATGCGCTCCGACGCGATGTGGAGCGGGCACGCGACCGAGTGTTCCCCGCGCTGGTGAATATCCTGGTGGTCTCGCGCTACTTTGAAGGTGGGCGCGCCCAGTATAGCATCAGCGGTGGGAGCGGCGTGATTGTGAACGAGAACGGCGTCGTACTCACCAACTACCATGTCGCCGAAGATGCAGTGCGCCTGTTCTGCACACTCAGCACAGGCGAACGGTTCGAGGCACGGGTGCTGGCTCATGACCCTCTGACCGACCTGAGCATCCTCCAAATCCGCGCCAACGGTAATCGGCGGTTCCCCTTCGCACCGCTGGGCAACTCGGACGAAATCAAAACGGGCGACTATGTACTGGCGATGGGCAACCCACTCCTGCTCGCTTCGTCCGTGACGATGGGGATTGTCTCAAACCCCAAGCGCGTCTTCATCAACCCTGTCAGCTCCGAGATCGAGATGCAGGAGTTCGAACGGGGCGACCGGTCTGGCATGCTCACCCGATGGATACAACACGACGCCCTCATCCTGCCGGGCAACTCAGGCGGGCCCTTGGTCAACCTCAAAGGTGAAGTCGTGGGCATCAACCAGCTGGGCGGCTCGGGACTGGGGTTCGCCATCCCTTCCAACATCGCCCGTCGCGTCTTAGACCAGGTACTCAAAACGGGCAAGATTACCCGCGGCTGGCTCGGTTTCAGCGCGATGCCCGTTGAAAAGCTCCGACGCAAAGAGGGGGTGCTGGTAGGTGCCGTCGCTCCCGAATCGCCTGCTGAACGCGCTGGACTTCAGCCCGGCGACCTCATCTTGCGCATCGACGGCAACCCCGTCAACGCCCGCTTCGTGGAAGAAATCCCCCTGATCTACCAGAGGATTGCCGATTTAGAAGTGGGCAAGGCAATCTCGGTGGAGATGGAGCGTGCGGGTCAGCGCCAGACGCTGAATATGGTCGTGGCGCCGATGGAACCCTACTACGGCGAAGAGGACGAGTTCCGCACACTCGGCTTTACAGGACGCGACATCACCCGCCCGATGGCACGCGCCCGACGGCTCCCACCTGCTGGCGTGCTGGTCACCGGTACACGACCCGGAATGCCTCTGGACAGTGCCGAGCCAAAAATCAGCACGGGCGATGCCATCATCCAAGTCGGCTCGTTCCCAATCAGCAATGTGCGTGACCTGCAGAAGGCACTGGACGCCCACAAAAACACAGAGCTCATCCCGTTCACCATCCAACGCCGAGACGAGGTCATCCTGAGCGTCGTGCGCAACCGTCCACCCAGCGAACCCAGCCCCAGTGTAGAGCTGCCGCGCCCCTGGTTGGGGGTGCGTACCCAGGTCATCACGCGTGTGGTAGCCGAAGCGCTTGGCAACCCAGACCTGAAAGGCTTCCGAATCACCGAGGTACTTCCCTACACCGAGGCGAGCAAGGCGGGTCTCCAAGTCGGCGATTTGATTGTGGAGTTCAACGGCGAACCGCTCACTGCCTCGCGCCCTCAGGATGCCCGCGACTTGGAACGCCGAGTCGAGAGCCGCACGGTGGGCGAACAAGTTCAACTCACCATCCTACGCGATGGGAAAACCCAGACGGTCAGCGTCAAACTGGAGCCAACTCCCGCCTCCGCCGAGTCGGTACGCTCAGTGCGCCAAAGTGAACTGGAGTTCACCGTCCGCGACATCACGCCGATTGACCGGATGCGCAATCGCTGGAAAGAAGACCAGACCGGCGTGCTGGTCGTAGAGGTCGCAAACGGGAGCTTCGCTCAGCTGGGCGGTCTCAAAAGCGATGACCTCATCCTTGCCATCAACGAGCAACCCATCCCCGACACCAAGACCTTCCAAGAAGTCGTCCAAACTGTGTTCCAGCAGAAACCGCCCGTGCTGGTGGTGTTCGTTCTGCGCAACCGAGAGACGACCTTCGTGTTTATTGAACCCGACTGGAGCGAGATTACCCCATAAATCAAGCGCTTAAGGGTGGGTTCAAATCCCACCCTTCCGCTTTTAGAAAGCCTGCCTTTTCGGGTATGCTTTAGGCATGCGTAGACTCTGTGCGAATCTGTTCATCTTTTTGGGCGTGTGGTCGTTGGCGCTCGCCCAACAGACCCTTGCGGGTACTACCCAGCCTTCTGCGACCAACAGTTATGCTCAACTATTGCAGAAAATTGCGCCCAACATCGTTACGGTGCGCATCGTCGCCAAATTTGAGGTCAAGGCGGAAGGTGAAACCCAATCAGAAGAGAGCAAGTTCACCCTGCAGGGCGCCGTGGTCAGCTCCGACGGGCTGATTATGCTCTCCGGTGTCCTGCTCTCGTCCGAAAGCTTCAAACAGTTAGTCGGTATCCAAGGCGATGAGGTGAACTTCACCATCACCCCCCAGAGTTTCAAGGTCATCTTTGGACAGGAGACCGAAGAGTACGATGCCTCGCTGGTTGCCGTCGACTCGCAGTTGGCGGTCGCTTTTATCAAGGTGCGGAACCTGGGCGATAGAAAGCTGACCCCCGTAGAGTTCAAGGAAACCATCCCCACCATTGGGAGCGAGCTGGTGACCATCTCGCGGCTCCCGCGTGGCTATGATTATGCCCCCTACTTCTCCACAGGGCGGGTGATTAGCGAGGTGAGCAAGCCCCGCCGCGCGCTGCTCTTGGAGGGCAATATCACCGAGCTGGGGCTACCGGTCTACAACTTGAGTGGGGAGGCAGTGGGTGTTATGGTCAGCCTCTCGCACGGATTGGATGATGAGGAGACCGATTTCGGCTTCCGAAGCAACTTCGGGAGCAACGACCGTGCGCTGTTCCTGATACCGACCTCGGCGCTCAAACCGATTATTGAGCAAGCGGTTCAGCGCGCCACAGAACAGAAATGAGGTCAGCGGGCTGGATTGTAGACTTAGGTCTGATGGGATACCAGCCCGCCTTTGAACTCCAAAAGGCGCTCCACCAAGCGCGAGTGGAGAACCAAATCCCCGATACCTTACTCCTGTTGGAGCATCCGCCTGTCATCACGCTGGGCAAAGCCTTCCAACCGAACCACCTGCTCCTGCCGCTGGAGGTTTATGAAGCGCAAGGGATTGAAGTGTGTCCCACCGACCGCGGCGGCGATGTAACCTGCCACAATCCCGGTCAACTGGTGGGCTACCCAATTTTTGATGTGCGTCAACACGGGCGCGACTTACACAAGTTCCTGCGCGACTTGGAAGAGGTGCTCATCCGCACCCTAAGCGATTTCGGACTGGAGGCACATCGCGAGCCGGGCTTCACCGGCGCTTGGGTGGCAAACGAGAAAGTCGCCGCCATCGGAATCAAGGTTGCTAAGTGGGTCAGCATGCATGGCTTCGCGCTCAATGTGGGCAACGACCTGCGCCTGTTCCAAAAAATCGTGCCGTGCGGGATTGCCGACCGCGGGGTCACCTCCCTCAGCCGACTGTTGGGACGCCCCGTGTCGCTGGAGGAGGTCAAGCCCCGAATCGTCGCCCATACCCAAGCCGTGTTCAACCTGCAGTTAGAGCCGGTATCGTTAGCGCAGGCTCAGCAGAGGAGCAGGCTCACCTCCATAGCACCTGCACCCCCAGAGTTCACCAGATGATGCGGCGCTCAAACTGCTGGAAGCTGTCGCGCTCCATCTCCTGCCAGTACTGGCGCACGGCATAAAGTCCCTGCCGACACACCTCAAACTGGTCGGAGAGCTTGCGAAACAGCGGCGCCTCAGCACGCCACTCGCCAATATCAAACAGCGAGACCAGATAGTACGACTGCTTCCCTTGCTGGACATAGTCCACCAGATGGTCTTTGCGTAGAGAGGCGCGCAGTTTCGGGAGCGCCTCGGGGAACAGCCCACTCCAGAAGAGCGTATAGTCGCCAATATGCTTATGCACCTCGCGCTCCTGATAGAACGACTGGGCACCGAGGCGCACATCCGCATAGTAGAGCATGTCGGCGACCTCCTCCAAAGGGCGACCGTTCACATCGCGCAAGGCGTATAGCGAGTCGCGATGGGTGAACTGCATCAGCAGACGCGTCAGGTAGTCGATCACCTGACGGTCATCCCAGCGC
>JBDNDR010000173.1:0-4954 GCA_046718995.1 Fimbriimonadales bacterium | reverse complement strand
GAGCACCGAGGGCGACGCCGATACAATCGGCGTGCGTTTCTCCATCCCGAATAACGAGAATGGGTTCACCTTCACCTATCGCGGCGTGGTCAAAGCAGGCGACATCACGGTCGGGTCGTTCACTCGCTAAGTCGCAACGGACATCTGTTGACGAGGGAGGCTCACTCAAGTGCCTCCCTCGTATCTTTTAATCCTTTCTTCACAATTGGCAGGGTACTCTCTAACTATAGGGAGGAAATGATGGAACGGATTACTCGTCGTGAACTATTGAAGGGGATAGGCACCGCCGCTCTGGGAGCCAGCGCTTGGCTCACGCTCCGCACCGCTGTAGATGCGACCACACCCGCCCGCAAGCGTGTTCTTCGAATCGCTCACCTGACCGACATTCACCTCGCGCCCGAAGGTGCGTCTACCCAAGGTTTCATCCGCTGCCTGAAGTTCGTGCATGAGATGAAAGACCCTGTGGATGTTATCTTCAACGGGGGCGATTCGGTCGCCGATGTGTTTGGGCAGAACGCCGAGCGTGCCCAGTCGCTGTTTACTCACTGGCGCAAGGTACTCCGCGAGAACTGCAAACTGCCGATTGAACACTGCATCGGCAATCACGATGTGTGGGGCTGGAACAAAGAGCGGAGCGGCTGCACCGGCAACGAACCCAACTACGGCAAAAAGTGGGCGATGGAACTGTTTGAACTGGAGACCCCCTACCGCTCGTTCGACCGCGCCGGATGGCACTTCATCGTGCTGGACTGTACCTATCCCCAAGGCAACGGCTACACCGCCCGCTTAGATGACGAGCAGTTTGAATGGCTCAAAGCCGACCTCCAAAAAGCAGCGAATAAACCGACCTTTGTGCTCTCACATCAGCCCATCGTTTCTGCCAGCGCCTATTTTGACGGCGAGAACGAAAAGAGCGGCAACTGGGTGGTGCCCGGCGCTTGGATGTGTATCGACGCCCGACGCATCGTGGAACTGTTCTACCAGCACAAGCAGGTGAAGGTCTGCATCAGTGGGCATATCCATCTGTACGACCGCGTCGATTACAACGGAGTGACCTACCTCTGCAACGGAGCGGTAAGCGGCGGATGGTGGGGCGGCAGCTATCACCAAACGCCCCCCGGCATCGGACTGATAGACCTCTATGACGACG
The DNA here is from genome assembly GCA_046718995.1 of Fimbriimonadales bacterium. Classification (GTDB taxonomy): domain Bacteria; phylum Armatimonadota; class Fimbriimonadia; order Fimbriimonadales; family GBS-DC; genus CAKZQI01. Next base: position 3,804 of record JBDNDR010000173.1, on the reverse strand, counting down.
GCTCTTTCGAAAGCCAATACCTGCGCTACGACTGAGGGGCAGGAATAACCCCCTTTACGGAGAACCCCGATAGGTGGTGATGAGTATGAAAACCTATCGGGGTTTGATGTTGATGGCGATTGTAGGGCTGTTCGGTTTCCTCACAGGGGCGGTGCTGTTTAGCCAGCGTGAAGCCCAGCGACGAGTGCCCGAAACCCTCAAGGCACGCCAGTTCCAACTGGTCGACTCGGAAGGCAATGTGCGCGCCGAGCTGGGGCTACCGTTCGGTGAGCCGACCCTCTTTATGTATGACCGTTCGGGCAAGCCACGCGCTTGGATGACCTTAGAGCGCGACGGCACCCCCCGAATCATGTTCGTAGATAAGGACGACCAAGTGATTTGGCAAACGCCATCCGCCGCTCCCACGCCGAACCCAAACCCATGACCCTGCGCGGGATTGGTATTGACGCCATCGAGATTGAGCGCATCGCACGGGCGTGTGCGCGCCATCCAAAGTTTGTGGAGCGTATCCTGACCCCCGCTGAACGCAACTACTGCCTCCACAAAGGTTCCAACTCGGTTCAGCATATAGCGGGACGATGGTCGGCGAAAGAAGCGATTGCCAAAGCGGTCGGGCGACCCCTCCGCTGGCAGGAGGTGGAGGTTCTGCCTGACCCCAACGGTAAGCCAACGGTCTATCTATCGGGTGAAAGCGCGCAGGTGGTTCAACCTGGCACGCTGTTGGTGAGTATCACCCACACGCGCACGCTGGCATCGGCAGTGGCACTCTGGGTAAGTGAGGAATGAGAATCGCTATTCTGGTTTCGGGCAAAGCACGCGGGAGCAACATGCAAGCGATTATTGAGGCGTGCCAACAGGGTGTCATTCCCAACAGTGAGGTGGTTGCTGTCATCGGTACACGCGACGGGGCACCAGCGCTCCTGCGCGCGCAAGCCCTGAGCGTTCCTACTTCGGTGGTCAACCCAAGCGAGTTTCCCGATGAGGAGACCTACGGCGATGCCCTGCTGTGGGTACTGGGCAAGGTTCAGCCTGACCTCCTCTGTCTTGCGGGCTATGTGCGCCTCCTGCCCAAACAGGTGGTTCAAGCCTATCCCAACCGCATTTTGAACATCCATCCCGCCCTCCTGCCTCAGTTCGGGGGCAAGGGCATGTATGGGATGCGGGTTCACGAAGCGGTCATCGCCAGCGGTGCTAAGACTTCCGGATGCACTGTGCATCTGGTGGATGAGCATTACGATACGGGTCCGATAGTGCTTCAGCGCACGGTAGAAGTCCTGCCCGATGATACACCGGAAAGCTTAGCCCAGCGGGTGCTACCCGTGGAGCATGCGACCTATGTGGAGGCGGTACGGCTGTTCGCTGAGGGCAAGGTGAATGTTGAGAGCGGTAAGGTACGGATAGAGGAATAGAATTTGGTTGCGGGGGTGGGATTTGAACCCACGACCTTCGGGTTATGAGCCCGACGAGCTACCGGACTGCTCCACCCCGCGATAGCGTGTAGATTATACCCAACGCTCTTCCCAGAAGTCAAGGGGGGATAGGCAATCTTTTGGGTTCTTACTGCCCCCTGCCTCCCACTCACATCCTGAGTGCTCTCCCCTCCGTCACCCTGAGGAACTGGGAGCCGTCGCAACAGGAGAGGGAGTCGATCTCACATCCTGAGTGCTCTCCCCTTCGTCACCCTGAGTCTCCCTATTCGTCACCCTGAGCGAAGCGAAGGGTCTCCGAGATGCTTCACTGCGTTCAGCATGACGGGGTGGGGCGTTCAGTAGAAGGGGTTGGGACACGCGGTAAACCCCGTATTCGTCACCCTGAGCCGCAGGCGAAGGGTCTTGTTGAGATGCTTCACTGCGTTCAGCATGACGGGGTGGGGCGTTCAGCATGACGGGGTGGGGCGTTCAGCATGACAGGAGAAGGACACTCCCGCCCTGTTTACGGCGAGGGGCAGAGGTGAGAATACCCCTGCCCCTCTGTTGAGGTTCCAACTTCAGCGTTTGCGTCGGCGTAGAGCTACCAAGCCCAACAGCCCAGTACCCAGCACCAGCATACTCGCTGGCTCGGGGACGAAGAAGTCGTAGTGGAAGACGCCTCCATGCCGAGCATCTTGACCCGACATATCAACCAGCCGGAATGTGGCAGTGTACACTTGAGGTGCATCAGTCTCCACCCAAAACACAGGGTCAAACTCCCAGCCGTTGCCACTCCCGATGGTGTAGATATTACCAACCTCAGGTAGGATGCGAGTTCCGTCACTGAGACCTATCTTCAAGCCAGGAGTGATAGCAAGCAGTTCAATCCCGACCGTGATGCCCAAATCGCCCGGACTGGTCGTCCACCGCCCTTGCGAACTGTTGTAGAGTCGGTTGACACGCTCATCAGCGAGCAAATCACGCAGGTAAGCTGTGGGACGAATGGTCAGATTGCTGTACTCGCCACCATCACGACCGCTTATCCACTTGCCTGCAAACACGCCCGAAGTAGCATAGACCAGGTTGAGATATTGTTGACCCCCAGGACGGTTCCGTTGACCCAACTCAGGTAGGCGATTATTCCGACTGGTGTTGTTTACGATGGGGTTGTCCGGCGAGCCCGAGTAGCTCCACGAACCGATACTATGGTAATGTTCGGTGGGCGGGTCGGTATAGTGTGCATAGAGCAGGGTCAACCGTCCAGCGTTGGGGTTAGGCAGTCCAGCATAGGTGCCAGCAGTCAACACAGAGAGTGAGTCGACAGCAATAAAGTAAGTTTCGGGGCGGTAACGACCATCAGCGAACAGGCTGGCGGAAAACAGGAGCGCTATCACGCTCACCGCCATCTTAAGAACAAGCCATCTACGCATTATCTAATCCTCCTTCCGCACTGAGTGTGCATAGATACACACTCATTATACCCACCTGCCTCCTGAAAGTCAATCCTCCGAGTGGCAATTTGGACAATTCCGTTGGGGATGTGGGCAGAGTCTGGAATTATCAGCGCACCCACCCGTATGACCACCGCATACAGCCCAACTGTTGTGAGCAACCCGTGTATAATACGGGGTGGAGGTGAACTACGATGACCGAGCGCGAAATCTTCGTTCATCGGTACTATACAAAGGCAAGGGGGCGAGATAGGCTAAAACCGTTTTGGCGACAGATCGACGATGCTTATAAGAAGTTCTGTGAGAACCCCAAACTACCGTCCCTGCATTTTGAACGGCTGAATCGCGAAGATTTATGGTGGAGCTACCGAGTCAACGATGACATCCGCACCATCGTCTCGGACGCCGATGATTGTTGGATACTCTGTTATGTAGACCACCACGACGATGCCTATAATTGGGCAAGGCGTCGGCAACCTATCCTCGATCGCAGTGTCGGTGAGTTCGCGATTCCACCCAAAGACCTGAAGCAGGAGATTCAAGCCCGATTCACCGATTGGGGCGATGAACCTGCTCCCTCACGCCCACTTTCGGGCTATCAGGTACAACAGCTGAGGCGTCTCGGCATTCCGACAGACGAACTGGCACAAGCCTTGATTGATGCAGATGCCCATGGCATCGAGGAGTTGCTCTTTATGGGTGTCACGGAAGGATGGTTTTCTGAGGAGGTCTGGGAGCGTATCGACCAGCTGGTTCGTGGACGCCCCTACCGTGAGCTTCTGCCACCCAGTGTGTCCGTATTGATGTCCTCCGAACTGTTCCGTGCGAAACCACGCGAGTTCTGGCAACCCGAGAGCATGGAGGAGATAGACAAGATGATTGCCCAGCCCTGGGACGAGTGGGTCATCTATCTACATTCGGCGCAGAAACGCGCCGTGGAGGTG
>JBDNDR010000172.1:0-4957 GCA_046718995.1 Fimbriimonadales bacterium | reverse complement strand
TGCTTCGCTGACGCTCAGCATGACGGGAATAGGGCTTTCGGGATGACGGGGGTGGGGTCAGTGCCGGCTCCCCTCTCTGCGTGCGGAGCGGAGCGGTGGTCTCATGGGATGCTTCGCTGACGCTCAGCATGACGGGAATAGGGCTTTCGGGATGACGGGGGTGAGGTCAGTGCCGACTCCCCTCTCTGCTTGCGGAGCGGGGCGGGGGGTGAGGTCAGAAGCACCATGCAGCCAGCAAGGTTATCAACCTATGGTATAATCTGGCGCAAATGCCCACGATTATTGATAACATTCAGGTACGACTGCTGGATGAACTGCACAAGTTCGTTGAAAGCGCCACATCTGCCCGATTCTGTGTGGGCTATTTCAACCTGCGCGGATGGGACGCACTGGGCAAGCTGGTGGAGAACCTGCCCAGCCAACCCAGCGACCCGCCCTGCAAAGTCCTCGTGGGCATGATAGGGCACGACCGACTCCACCCCACAGAAAACGCTCCCCCTATAGACCGCACTCACATCACCCAGCAGCAGAAACGCCTGATGGACGAGTTCGAGCAACAGATGGTCTGGGGCGTGCCCACGACCCAGGCACTCCACTCGATGCGCCGGCTCGCCCGCCAGCTACGCACAGGGCGCGTGCAAATCAAACTGTTCGTGCGCTATCCCCTCCACGCCAAACTCTACCTGCTGACCCGCAACGACCCCGTCACACCCCTAATTGGCTATGTCGGCAGTAGCAACCTCACCTACGCAGGCATCGCCCAACAAGGCGAACTGAATGTGGATGTGGTCGACCAGAGCGCCGCCCACCAACTGCTGACATGGTTTGAAGAACGCTGGAACGACCCGACCTGCGTCGACATCACCAAAGACCTGCTGAAACTGTTGGAAGAGCGATGCTGGGCAAGCGAGAGCCTGCAACAGATAGCGAACCTGCCCTATCTGGTCTACCTGAAGATTGCCTATCACCTCTCGGAAGACGCCCGCATCGGAACGCAGGAGTTCAAACTGCCCACCCTCTTGGAAGGCAAACTGCTGGACTTTCAGGTGGCGGCGGTGCAGTTGGCGAGCCGGTTGCTCTATCGGCACGGGGGCGTGCTGATTGGCGATGTGGTCGGGCTGGGCAAAACGCTGATGGCGACCGCCGTCGCCCGAATCTTCCAAGAGTTTGATGATAGCAACACGCTGGTCATCTGCCCCCCGAAACTCGTGCCGATGTGGGAGAGCTATCTCCAGCAGTACCACATTACAGGCAGAGTACTCTCGCTGGGTCGGGCGCCCGAAGAACTGCCCTACCTCATCCGGTATCGCACCCTGATTATCGACGAGAGCCACAACCTGCGCAATCGCGACGGCAAACGCTACAAGGCAATCTTGGAATATATCGAGCAGAACGACCCGCGCGTCATTCTGCTGACCGCCACACCTTACAACAAACATTACGAGGATCTCAGCAACCAGATTCGCCTCTTCAAAGACGAGAAAGATATCCTGCCTGTCCGCCCGGAACGCTTCCTGCAATCTTGGCGTGAGGAAGGTAATAACGAAGCCGACTTCCGAGCAAGATATCAAGCGCCTGTCGAGTCGCTGGTCGCCTTTGAACAAAGCCCCTATCCTGAGGATTGGCGCGACCTGATGCGCCTCTTTATGGTGCGCCGCACACGCCAGTTCGTCATCAACCACTATGCCCATTACGACCCCGACAAAAAACGGCACTATGTGATGATTGGTCAGAACCGCTACTACTTCCCCGAACGCAAACCCGAGACCCTGACGCTCCCAAACACGGGGAGCCAGTACGACCGCCTCTATAACGACCGTGTAGTCACCGTCATCGAGAACCTAAAACTGCCCCGCTATGGGCTACGAGCGTACATCAAAGACACCGAACTACACTCAGCCCATTCTGAACATAAGGCAATCTTGGAAGATTTGAGCAGGGCGGGCAAACGGCTGATAGGATTCTGCCGAACGAACCTCTTCAAGCGATTAGAATCGAGCGGTCAGGCTTTCCTCAAGTCGGTCGAACGCCATATCCTGCGCAACCTGATTACCCTCTATGCGCTGGAAAACAATCTGGAGATTCCGATTGGCACGCAGGCTGTGCTGCGCTTGGATACCAGCCTCACCGACATGGATTTGGAACTGGAGACGACCGATGACGACATCACCAAAGAGATTGACACCCAAAGCCTCTACCTGGTGGAGGAGATGGCGAAGGGCGCACCCGAAGAGGCATATCAACAACTCTACCAGAAAGCAGCAGAATACTACCGCCAGTACAAAACCCAGTACAAGAGTCAGTTTCGGTGGCTCCCTACGCGGTACTTCCACGATAGCCTGCGCGATGACCTGGAGCAGGATGCCCGCGCGCTGTTGAGGATACTTGCTGATGCGCTCCCGTGGAATCCCGAAAAGGAACCCAAACTCCAACGCCTGCTCCAGCTCGTTCAGAAAGACCACCAGTACGACAAGGTGCTTATTTTTACGGAGTTTGCCGACACCGCGCTCTATCTGAAAGAGTACCTCCAACGCAAGGGTGTCTTGAGAGTGGAGGTCATCACCGGCGATACGGGCGACCCTGTGAGCATCGCCCGCCGGTTCAGCCCTAAGTCTAACGGCGGATTGCGCGCAGGTGAGCAAGAAATCCGCGTGCTGATTGCTACCGATGTGCTGAGCGAAGGGCAAAACCTGCAGGACGCCCATGTGGTGGTGAATTTTGACCTGCCGTGGGCAATCATACGGCTGATTCAGCGTGCGGGGCGCGTCGACCGCATCGGGCAGACCCATCCGACTGTGCTGGTCTACTCCTTCCAACCTGCTGAAGGTGTGGAGCAGATTATTCGCTTACGCAAGCGGCTCGCCCAACGGCTCCAAGAGAACCAAGAAGTGATTGGCACCGACGAGACCTTCTTCGGGGAACAGGCAGAGGTGTTTCTCAGAGACCTCTACGCCGAGAAGAAAGGTATCTTGGATGATGATTCGGATGACACCGAAGTGGATTTGACCAGCCTTGCCTTAGAAGCGTGGAACAACGCCACAGAGGAACACCGCAAGCAGGCGCAAGCCCTGCCGATGCAGGTCTATGCAACCCGCCCCCACAGCCCCGCTCCCGATGACCCCGAGGGGATTATCAGCTTCATACGGCTCTATCGGGGCGAAGAGCGCCACGATATGCTCGTGCGCTTAGACAAGGCGGGCAACCTGGTCTCGCAGTCGCTGAGCGGGCTGTTTGGTCGGCTCAGTTGTGAACCGAACACCCCCAACCTGCCCGAAGATGACCAGAAACTGGATATCTTGACGCTGGTTGCTCGTGCGGTCGACTCGGCGCGTGCGGATGCGCAATCGGCACAGGGGAGTTTGGGCACTCAGCGCAGTGTGCGTCGGCGTCTCTACGAGCGTCTGCGCCACGCACTCAGTCAAAGCACTTTACAGGGTGAGCAGTGCCAGCATGCAGAGCGCCTCTGTGAACTGCTGTATCGGTACTCACTCAAACGCTCTGCGGAAGAAAAGTTGCGTCAACACCTCAAAATGGGGATTGGGGACAGCGAGTTGGTAGACGCCCTCTGGCAGTTTCAGGAGGAGGGTCACCTCTTCAACCTTGACGACACGCTCCCCGACGCCCAAGTGGAGGTCGTCTGCACCATCGGAATGAGGGAACCATGAACACACTGAGGGAACATATTCGCAATAGTCTAAGCCAGCGGAACTGGGTACGCCTCTTTGTGGAGTTCTTCCACTGGAGCCTCCTGCGTGAAGAGGCTTGGGAGATACAACTTGGGGACGATTGCTACCGTGTGGAACCGATTGCGGAGCTGGCGGGCGTCAAGGTATTCGCTGTGCAGGCAGTTGGCAACACGAACCTGTATCAGGCTCAGCGTCAACGAATTGCGCGCAAGTTACAGCCCATAGCCTACCACGCGCTTCTGCTCTTTGATATGCCCTACAAGCTGATTCTCGCCTCGCTTGACCAAGACCAGCTGTTGGAGTGCCCGCTCAAACCAGGAGCACCCAGTCCTGAACAGATAGAAGCGCTGGCGCAGCTCCAAGTGCCGCTGAACGAATCGGTCAACCTTCAGCAGGTTATAGAACGCATTCAGCGTATTTTCCAGTTCCAGCAGAGAGGTGAAACGGTGGATTCGGTTCAACAGGCACTGGAACAGCTGAGTGAAGCCATTGCAGAGGTCAAAGCGCAGGTCGGAGAGCAGTTCAAGGAAGTGTTTGCTCACGGCAGTGAGTCGGACTTGGAACGCATAACGGTTCTCAAACGCTACTTGGATACCTTCCAGGACAAAGTAAAATCGCTCCGAGACGATTGGCAGGCGATTGCGGAGCAGTACCCTGAGGTCAGCCAGCCCGTCAAACAACCTCGGAGCAAGCCCGTTGCCCAGCCCACCGTGAAAAGGAAACGCACGCGTTCACCGCACTCAATACCTTATGAGTATTACCTGTCTGCAATTTTGGATACTTTAGAGGAGCTGGGCGGAACGGCACATCACGAGAAGATTCTTGAGGGTCTAAAGAAGCGGCTGGGGCATCGCCTCACCCCGTGGCATTATGAAACCCTAAGTGAAGGCTCTATCCGCTGGGAAAATCAAGTTGAATGGAAGTATCAATATGGCAAAGCACGAGGCTGGCTCCGCAAGGAGCCCCAAGTGCGTGTCTGGTCTATCACCGCGGCGGGGTGCGAATGGCTCAGGCAGTGGAAGCAGGCGAATCCGCAGGGATGGTGAGGTGTCTTGCCGGGTTCCTTCTAAGCTAGGGGGCACCTAATGAAGAGGATGGTCAAACCTCACCCCCAGCCCCGCTCCCTAAACAGAGAGGGGAGTTGTCATGCCCAACACCTTCTCCCGTCATGCCAAACACCCCACCCCCGTCATGCTGAGCGCAGTGAAGCATCTCAACAAGACCCTTCGCTCCGCTCAGGGTGACGAAGGGGGACACTCGCAGCAGAAATG
>JBDNDR010000171.1:0-5042 GCA_046718995.1 Fimbriimonadales bacterium | reverse complement strand
AACGACGAACAGCGCGACTACCTCAAGACCCTGCATGATAGCGCCGACCACCTGCTGGCTCTCATCAACGATATCTTAGACCTTTCTAAGATTGAAGCGGGCAAGATGGAGCTGGAGCAGGCACCCGTTGCGCTGAACGAGTTGGCGACGAGCGTCGTGAATCTGTTCCACGCACGCGCCTCCAGCAAAGGGCTGGTGCTCCAAGCCCAGCTGGACACGAACTTACCGGAGTATGTGTTGGGCGATGTGGTACGCCTGAGACAGATTACCGCAAACTTCGTCAGCAACGCCATCAAGTTCACCCACGAAGGACAGGTCATCCTTCGGATAAGACCCTCGCAACTGCATCCTCAGGGCGTTCGGATTGAAGTGCAAGATACAGGCATCGGCATCCCACCCGAAAAGCAAGCAAGCCTGTTCGAAGCGTTCACTCAAGCCGATAGTTCCACCACCCGCAAGTACGGCGGTACGGGATTAGGCTTAGCCATCTGCAAGAAACTGACCGAACTGATGAACGGTCAAATCGGCGTAATCAGCACCCCTGATGAGGGGAGTACCTTCTGGATAGATGTCCCTCTACCCGCCGTGTCAGCACCAGTTGCAGTTGCACCAAACGAGGAACCTGTCTCGACCGACCTGCCCCGCTTGGAAGGCAAGCGTGTCCTTCTGGTCGAAGACAACGAGGTCAACCGCAAAGTAGCGACCCGTATGCTCCAAAAGTACGGGGTCATCACGGAAGTTGCCTGCAACGGGATAGAGGCGGTCGAGAAAGCCTCTCAACAGCCCTACGACCTCATCCTGATGGACTGCCAGATGCCCGAGATGGACGGCTACACCGCCACCCAGCGACTGCGCGCGCTGGGAGTCAGCACACCGATTGTCGCATTGACAGCGAATGCGTTGGAAGGTGACCGTGAAAAGTGCCTCGCGGTGGGGATGGACGACTACCTTCCCAAACCCATCCGCCCCGAATCGCTCCAAAAAGTTCTACAAAAGTGGCTCGTCGCAACCAGCGATAGCCAAAACGAAACCAAAGAGGTGAGAACCATGCAAGTGATTAACTGGGATACCCTGAACGAGATTACCGATGGCGATGTGGAGTTTCAAAAAGAGCTGTTCCAAGAGTTTTTGGAGCAGACACCATCCCTGATTACCGAGCTGACCCAATCGCTGGCTTCGGGCGATGCCAACACTGTCGGGCGAGTGGCACATACCCTCAAAGGCAGTGCGCGCTCGATCGGAGCCGACGCCTTTGCCGAAGCGTGTTTCGTGCTGGAGCAGATGGGCAAGTCAGGCGACCTGAATGGTGGAGAGGACGCCCTGCGCCAAATTCAGACCCAGTGGACGACCCTGCAGGATGCCCTGAACGCGTTTGTGCAGGAGGAAGCTGCCTAACCATGAGGGACATCGCTCCAGCCTCTGACACATGCCGCCTCAGTCGCACCCTCAATATGTGCGCCACACTGCGCCCCGGCGTGGCGCTCTTTGTGGTCTCCCTGTTGACCGCGCGTTTTGGGCTGGGGCTAACGATTGACCTGCCGTTGGTGCTCATCGCTGGCGGGATAGCCCTCTCCGTCTCGCTCCTCATCGCCTATATCGTGGCGCGTGCCAACCGCGCCCTCAACTCCGAGCTGGAGCGTCACAAAAACTTCTTCCAAGCGATTGTGGACGACCAGACCGAACTCATCTGTCGCTGGAAACCAGATGGCACGCTCACCTTCGTCAACCAAGCCTACGCGGAGTGGTTCGGCAAGACTCCCGAAGAGCTCATCGGCGTCAACTTCATTCAGTTCCTACCGCCTGACGAGCGAGAGCCAGTGCTCCTGACAATCCGCAATCTTTCGCCAGACAACCCGACTCAGACCATCCAACACCAAGTGGTCTCACCCACTGGCGAAATTGCATGGATGGAGTGGACAGATCGCGGGTTCTTTAGCCCGTCGGGTGAGTTGGTGGAGCTGCAGTCGGTGGGGCGCGACATTACGGCACAGATGCGCGAGCAAATGGAAAAGACGCGCCTCGCGTGGGCAATCGACGCTTCCCCTAACGCTATTTTTATTACCGACCCCCAGTTTCGGATTGTCTATGCGAACTCTGCGTTCTTAGCGCTCACCGGCTACGCTCTGGAGGAAGTACTGGGCGAAACCCCGCGCATCGTCAAAAGTGGCTTCATGCCACCCAGCGTGTACGAGGAGATGTATCACACCCTCAGACAAGGACAAACCTTTAAGGGACGCATCCTCAACCGCAAGCGCGGGGTCTTGATGAAGACCGAGACCAACGATGTCTTCTTCCACCCCAGCACCCACTACTGGGCGGACGCCGTCATCTCGCCCATCCACGATGACCAAGGCAACCTGATAGGCTATCTTACTATCCAGCAAGATATCACCGAGCAGGTTCTGCGCGAGGAAGCCGAGCGTCTGCACGCAAACTTAGACCAGCTCCTGACCGAACTGGCACTGCTTGCTCAGTCGCCCCTGCCCCTCAAAGAGCGCATTCGTCTGATAATCAACCGTATGATTGAAGAGCCATCGCTTATGCTGTCGGGGGAAGCACTGGTTTGGCAAGTGCAAGAAGGGAAGCTGGTTCAATCCTATGCGCTCGGCGAGTTTGAACCGGCTTTTCTTGCACGGTGGGAGGAGATAAGCCTATACGACTGGTTCTCAAGCACGGCGGAACCGAGCTTAACGCAGATGCAAGTTCGGGCGAGACCCCGAAACGCCTGGGTCATTCCACTCAAGTGGATGGGAGAAGCCGCAGGATTGGTAATCCTGTTTTGTGTGGGCGGGCGCGAGGTTCCGCGCTGGCGCGAGATGCGGGGGTTCTTCGCTAAGTGGGGCGAAATGCTTGCCTCTGCCGTGATTGGAGCGCATATGATAGAGGCACTTCGGCAAGCCAAGCGCGACGCCGAACAGCTCGCCCAGCTCCGCTACGAGTTCCTCGCCAATATGAGCCACGAAATCCGAACCCCCATGAACGGCGTACTCGGTATGCTGAACCTCCTGCAGGGCACCTCCCTCAACGAGGAGCAAAAAGACCTCCTCTACACCGCCCAGCAGAGCGCACAACACCTGATGAGCTTGCTGGACGACATCCTCACCCTCGCCAAACTGGAGACCAGCCAAATCAAATTTGAAGCGACGCCCATAGACCTCCAGCGGTTCCTGCGTGAGGCGAACGACATCCTGCGCTCCCAAGCACGCGTCAAAGGGCTACTCCTTCGCGAAGAGTTCCTGTCCGATAAGCCGCTCTATGTGCTGGGCGACCCACTCCGCTTGCGACAAGTCCTGCTCAATCTCGTGGGCAACGCCATCAAGTTCACGGCGGTAGGCGAAGTGGTCGTGCGGGTCAAGGTGCTGGATGAAACACAAACGGGCTACCATCTGCGCTTTGAGGTGCAGGACACCGGGGTCGGCATCCCAGACAACCGCCAGCAGGTGATTTTTGAGCCGTTCCGCCAAGCCGATGGCTCCACCGACCGCCAATACGGAGGTACAGGGCTGGGGCTTGCTATCTGCAGGCAGTTCATAGAGAGGATGGGCGGACAAATCGGCGTGGTCAGCAAGGAAAATCAGGGCAGCACCTTCTGGTTTGAACTGACCCTGCCCAGAAGCGAGGCACCCGCCCATGTGAAACTGGAAGAGCAGTCCCGACAAGCGGAGCAGACCGAACTGAGCGGACTGCGCGTGCTGGTAGCAGAGGACAACTATGTGAACCAGAAGGTCGTGCGTCGCGTGCTGGAGAAGTGGGGCATCCACTGCGAGATTGCCAACGATGGGCTGGAAACCTTAGAGTGGCTCTCGCGTGAACCGTTCCACCTCGTGCTGATGGACTGCCAGATGCCCCGAATGGACGGCTTTGAAGCCACGCGCCGTATCCGAGAGTACGAGAAACGCCAGAACATCCAACACCCCATCCCGATTATCGCCCTGACCGCCAACGCCTTAGAAGAAGACCGCGACAAGTGCCTCGCGGTGGGCATGGACGACTACCTTACGAAACCACTCAAGCCCGACCTGCTCTACGAGAAACTCTGTCAGTGGGGGCTTTCTCGCAAGCAAGCCGCCTAAAGCGTCCACACCCTCCTCCCGCTTCGCCCGCCCATCTGGTATAGTATCTTTCGTGCAGGAGAAACCCCACTGGCTTTGCGTTCAGGTGGTGGCGCCGCCACCCGTGTGGGATGCAGTTGCGATGGTGCTGTTGGATGCAGGGTGCGCCGGAGTCGAGCTCCGAGAGGCGCCACCCAGCATCGTGGCGTATCTGCCTGAGTTCGCCACCACCCAAGTAGAGCAGATTCAACAGCGGCTCAACGCCTTCGCCGACCTCGGGCTACCCCCCGTCCAGAAAGTGGTCGTAGAAACTGTCGCTGACCAAGAATGGCACACCCTCTGGCGACGACACTTCCGCAGCCGAAAGTACGGCAACACCCTACGGGTTCAGCCCACATGGTCTAAAAGGCGACCGAAACCCGGCGAGCGAGTCATCCACCTTGACCCAGGACTGGCGTTCGGCACGGGCGGGCACCCGACCACAGCGCTCTGTTTGGCGCTGTGCGAGGCTTATGTTCGCGAGGGAATGCGCGTCGCCGATATGGGCACGGGCACCGGAATCTTGTCGATCGCTTGTGCTTTGCTGGGCGCTCAACAGGTCGTGGCGGTCGACAACGACGAACTGTCCGTCAAGATTGCTCAGGCGAATGTAGACCGTAATCGGGTTGCCGACCGGGTTCAAGTCCACCTTGGGGACGGCTGGTCGGTCTTAGAAGAAGCTTATGCCGACCACCGTTTTGATGTGATTGTGTGCAACATCATCAGCACCTTCCTGATAGAAACCGCGCCACGCGTCCCTCCGCTCTTGAAGTCTGGGGGGTACTACATCGTATCGGGTACGATTGGGCGCAATTGGCAGGGCGTCCGCAAAGCGTTGGAGGCGGTCGGCTTTGAACTGCGAGAGAGGCGCAAAAGACGCACATGGGTCGCCGGAGTGTTCCAGAAGCGCACGGACTAACCCCCCGTGCGCTCCCACGGTTCTTCGTGATG
>JBDNDR010000170.1:0-5050 GCA_046718995.1 Fimbriimonadales bacterium | reverse complement strand
GCGTTTGCCGGCTTGCTACCCCTGCACCGACCACAATCGCGCGCTTCATCCCAGCTCACCCCCGCGAACAAGACGCACTTCGGTTCGGACGGCACGCAGGCACAAGAGCGTGACCACCATCGCCCCCGCCAGCCAGATGAGGGTCGCCAACGGACGCTGAACCCAAAACGCCAAGCCTGCCATCGTGCCCCCTTGAATGAGCCAGATAGCGAGCGGCGCCAACGACTGCGACGGACGCCACTCCGGCACCACCTTCAGAAAGACCCACGCCAACAATAGCGAGACACCGTACCAACCCAGCCAGTTATGGAGGGGCATCCCGTAGAACTGACCCTCCTCTTTCCAGAGCCAGTAGGCGAACGCCACCGTGCCCGGGTTGCCCATTACAGTGGACACCGCAGGGTCCATCGCCACATCCCACCAGGTGAGTAGCAGCGCCACCACAAACGGCAACGCCCGACGCGGAACCCCAAGCAAATAGGCGATGTGGAACGCCGGGTAGAGCATCATGAACCAGGAGGGGGGTATCAGGTACGGCACATGCCCCAGAAACTTCGGTCCCAGCCGCTCGGTGTACTCATAGGCGCCAAATGGGAACCCCGTTAGCGTCCCTATCAGCTCCGCCCCACCCGCCAACACCACACAGATTCCCAGCATCCAGAGGGTAGGACGCCAGCCTTGGGTGTGCGCCATATGGAACAAGGACGCCCCAATCCCGAACACCACCAACAGGATGCCGAGCCAGTAGGAGAGGCGGTAGTAATCCAACGGAGGCAGATTCTCCACCCCGCGAAACAGGAGTCCGCTCCCAACAAGGGTAAACAGCGAGACCAAGAGGCTCAGGGCAATCAGCCCTTTGGTAAAAACATGCGTTCTCATAACCACGCCCGATTATACCTATTTAGGTACAATTTTGGGCGTGGGAACGGTTGGGAAAACACTGCTACTGATTGGATTCCTGATGATAGGCGCAGGGCTACTGTTTATTGCGCTGGAGCGTGTGGGCATCCGCCAGTGGCGTCTGCCCGGCGACATCGCTATCCAACGCGACGGCTTCCATTTCTACTTCCCGCTGGGCACCAGTATCCTACTCAGTATCATCCTTACCCTCATTCTCACCTTTATCGCTTGGCTTAGCACAAGGACACGCTGACGATGGACGCCAGCCTATTTGATTACGAACTACCCGAAGAGCTGATTGCTCAAGAGCCAATAGAGCCACGCGACCACGCCCGCATGCTCGTAGTGCATCGGCAAACAGGCGAGTTGGAACATCGCCACTTCTATGACCTGCCCCACTATCTGCGCGAGGGCGATACCCTTGTGCTAAACGACACCCGCGTCTCCGCCTGGCGCCTGTATGGGCAGAAACCGACGGGTGGACAGGTGGAGATGCTTCTCCTGCGTCCTGTGGGCGATGGCATGTGGCAGGCACTGGTGCGGCCGGGCAGGCGCCTCATGGAAGGGGCGCGTGTGCTCTTCTCCGAGGGCTTGGAGGCGACAGTGGAGGCGCGTTTGGAAAACGGAGTGCGTATCGTGCGCCTCCAATCCAATACCGAGCCGGTGGAAACGCTCCTTACACGGGTCGGGCGAGTGCCCCTGCCTCCCTACATCCACCGCGACCTGAAAGACCCCGAACGGTATCAGACGGTCTTGGCGAGCAAACCCGGTTCCGCTGCGGCACCCACCGCAGGATTACACTTCACGCCCCAGCTCCTGGACACCCTGCGCCAACAAGGTGTACAAGTTTGCACGATAACCCTACACATTAGTCTGGATACCTTTCGCCCCCTCCAGACCGATGAGATAGAGAAACACCCGATGCACGGTGAGTGGTACACGCTCAGCCCGGAAACCGCCGAGGTCATCAATAACACGAAGGGGCGTGTCGTGGCAGTGGGCACCACCGCAGTACGCACCTTAGAAAGCGCAGCGATTGCCGACCACAAGGTAGAAGCCCGAACCGCTGAGACGAAACTCTACATCACACCCGGTTACGCGTTCCGTGTGGTGGACGCGCTCATCACGAACTTCCATCTGCCCCGAACGACGATGCTCGTGTTGGTCAGCAGTTTCGCAGGGCGTGAACTCATCCTTCGCGCTTACCACGAGGCGGTGCGGCTCCAGTACCGGTTCCTCAGCTTCGGAGACTCGATGCTAATCCTGTGAGGCGGGGGCAATCACGCGTTCACGCACATTCCGCAGGAGTCCCATCGCCACTGCCAGATAGACTGGGATTACAATAAAAATCCATCGCCAGCCGACCCCCATCCCATACTGCTGGTTCAGTAAATCGGCAATCGGTCCGACCGCAGGCGCAATCACTTGGGGCACCGTCATCGCAATATGCCAGATTGCCATGTAGCGTCCGCTCTCTTCTATCGGCACCAGATTGCTTGCCAAAGCCCAATCGACCGCCGCAAAAGCCCCCCAAGCAAACCCGAAGAACACGGCGACAAAATAGACCCAAGCGATGTTTTGGGAGAGGATGAACAGTATCGTGCTGAACGCCATCAGTCCCGCCGTATAGTACAACACGCGCTTTTTACTCGTGCGGTCTGCCACCACGCCCGCTATCCAGTTGCCCACCACGCCCGATAAGGTTGCAATCACCATCACGATAAAGGCGTACAGAGGCGCCTGCTCTTTCAGCCCCATCGTGTCGCGCAGGTAGTACTCCAGAAAAAACAGCACCGTATAGAAGCCCAAGTTGAACACGAAGCGCGACCAGACCACCCAGCGGAAGTTCGGCTGTTCGCGCAGAGTGATGTCGAACATATGGCGCAGGGTCACCCGCCGATCCTGTTCGCTGGCAGGGTGCCACTGAGGCTCACGCATGCCCAGCACCGTCCACAGCATCGTGAGGAGCAAGCATGCAGAAAGAACCACCCCAACAATCAGCAGGCGCGTCGCATACGGATACCCCCCCAAGAGAACGGGCGGCTCCCCCAGTGTCAGCCCTGCCAAAGCCAGCCCCACAAGGTTGCCCATTAGCGTCATCATGCCCATATAAGCCGACGCCAGCCCATGCCGATGGGGCGGTACATAGTCGGGTATCACCGCTTGATAGGGTCCGTTCGCCCAGTTCAAGAAGAGCTGAATCGCCACAAAGTAGAGCACCAACAGCCAAAAGCTCTGGGTCACCATGAAGAGCAAAATGAAAGGTAGGCTCAGCAGGGTTCCCACTGCAATGAAGGGGCGTCGCCGTCCCCAGCGCGAGGTACAACGGTCGCTAATCGGACCCGCAACCAACTCAATCACGGTAGAAATCAACGCTCCGACTGAGGCGAGGATGAACAGATAGGTTCCGCGTACCTGTTCAGGTACCATCTCGGCGACGCGCACCTGCATCACAATACTCAAGAACGCCGCCCAGTGTATACTCAGTCCCAACCAGTAGATGCTGATTGCCCAGTAGTTGACTCGTGCCCGCTCCACGCACCTATTATGACACAAAAGTAGAGCCACTTAGAGGTATCCTAAAGAGTATGCTTATGCTTACACGCTACCTCAGCGTTGGCAAATCGTATCCGCAACTCCCAGTGGTACATATCCCTCATGTAAGCCTCCCCCAGCGCCAGCACGAACTCCCGCCCCCCTACCAAACCCTTCGGCTCCTGAACGACTGCCCCGAAGTACCGCTGGCATACAGTTGGCTCACCGAACAGGGACGGCAGGTAGAGTGGGCAGAGCTAAATCAAGTAATCCGCCCCTCAGAAGAAACCCAACCCACCACCAAAACCCCTCGTTATCGCCTTTGGGAGCCTAACCTTTTTATTCAAGAATTCATCCAAAACTTGCACCCTAAGCAGGCTTTAGATTTGGGCTGTGGCAGTGGTCGCGACGCCGTTTTTCTCGCTGACCTGGGCTGGCAAGTCACGGCTGTGGACTGGCTACCCGACGCTTTGGAACGCGGACGCGACCTGCAGAGGCGCTACGCCCCCGAAAGCCTGCCCATCCAATGGGTCTGTACGGACTTGGAGCGCGATACTTGGCAACCCCACCAGACCTATGACCTCATCGTGAACTGTTTCTACTACTCGGCGCAGCTGCTGGAGAGGGCTTGGAACTGGCTCGCCCCGGACGGTCTACTCCTTTTGGAGGCATTCACTCCGACCCACCAGAAGAAATATGGGCGACCTGCCTCGCCCCTGCGTGTGGTTCCGCTGACTGAACTCTTGCGTTCCCTCCCCAACAGGACTACCCTCCTCCACGCCAGTGAAGATTGGCGAGAGAGCGGTAGGCATACGGTACGCCTACTCGCTCGGGCGGGGTAGCTCAACCGACTCATCAAACATAGGAGCGAGAACCCCACCGACCGCTTGGAAGAGCCAGTAGAGTCCCAAAGCCCAGCCGAAAAGTGGAATCCAAACCACCGCCAGCAGAATCGCAGTACCGACCAGCACTGCCCAGCCCGGCATAACCTCCGTCCGCCCGAAGACCGTCAACACCAGCGTACCTAAGTTCCAAACGACCGCCCCAAAGCCCAACAAGACCAGAAGGGCAAAACCCATTAGCAGTAGCACAATCACCAGCTGAACAGGCTCCTTAGCCTGTACATTTTCGCTCAGCAAACCCAGCATAAGCACAACCAGCGCGAAGCCGAGCGTAATTAGCCCCCCACGAATCACCACCGTGCGAGGGGCACGCGTAATCCCCTGCAGGCATCGGCGCGCCAGGTTGCCGAAAAGCGTAATACCCAGTAAGCCAACCCCTGAAAGCGTCAGATAGAGGAGAATAGCCCCTGCAATCCCGTCCCCCGTTTGCTGGGCGAGTGCTACACAAGGGAAAGCCGCCAACCATAGGCTCAACCGACACTTCATCCGAACACCCCCTGTACTTGTTGGTAGAGGCTCAGGGTGAAACTCACCAGCCGCTGTGAAAAGCGTCCAATCGTATCGTAGGGGAGGTAGCGCTCTATTTCATGCAAATAGCCCTGAGCCGACCATATCTGCAACAGCCACGCGCTGGGCACGAGGAGTATCGCCCATATCGTCGCCACAGCAGGCAGGGTGAATGGGGGGGCTGGAGTAGCATAGCCCCGTACCTC
>JBDNDR010000017.1:0-13268 GCA_046718995.1 Fimbriimonadales bacterium | reverse complement strand
TACCGCTTCTAACATCTTGAATAATAAGCTGGAACTGCACTCACCCGAGACAGTGAAGCGTGTCTTGGGGGTCGCTCAGAAAATGGGCTACCGCCCGAACCGACTCGCACGCAGTCTGGTCGCTAAACGCACCCACACCATCGGCGTCGTGATGGAACCGAACCACACCGTGTTCACCCGCAACGCCTATGCCACGGCGGTCTTGGATGGTGCGTTGGAGTGCCTCACGGCACGCCACTATCACCTCAAGATTGTCACGATGACCGAAGTCAACCCCCAAACGCTTTGGGCACAGATCGACGACGGCTCAATGGACGGCGCTCTGCTCATCGCCCCTATGGACAGCAGTCCGCTGTTGGACTGGTACGACCATACTGCTATGCCCTGCGTCTCAATCGGGAGCCTCACCCCAGCAGAGCGCGGGATTTACAGTGTGGACACCGATAGCGAATGGGGCATTCGGCTGGCATTAAAACACCTGATTGAGTTAGGACACCGTCAGATTGGCTTCTTGCGCGGTCCGTCGTACCAGTTCAGCGCGCGTCAGCGGGAACAGACTTTCCGAGCGACCCTCCAAGCACACGATATGCCGATTGTGGAAGCGTGGATTCAGGGCAATGGCTTTGAAGTCGATTCAGGTTACTGCGCGATGCAGGCGATTCTCAATCAGCCCAATCTTCCTACGGCGATCGTGGCTTCCGCGGACCTACCTGCCTTTGGAGCGATGCGTGCCTGCCAGGAGCGGGGACTTTCCATTCCCGACGATATCTCCATCATCGGCTTCGACGATTTCCCCAGTGCCAGCGTCGTGAACCCGCCCCTCACCACCCTCCACAACGATATTCACGCAATAGGCTACCACGCCGCAGAGGTACTCATCAAACAGATTGAAACGGGCGTACCCAGATCCGGAGTGCGACTTTTCAAAGGAACCTTGGTTATTCGCGAAAGCACAGCACCTCCCAGACACAGTTCTCTGTAAGATCACCGTTCTACCTAAGTTGCGCATAAGGCAAGACGCACTGGGCACAACCGCCGGTCACTTGAATAAAACAATGAAGGTACGCCCAATCAAACCTAAATCCCCGAGTAGGCTCCGGTGGCGCACATACTCAATATCGGAAGCCACCTTCTTCGGTAATAGGACCTCGCGGTAATATTGTTCAGGGTCTACCTGCTCTGCCAGCAACTGTTCCTCGTGCCGATAGCGAATCTGAGTCAGCCCTGTAATCCCTGGAGGTACACTCAAAATAATATTGCGCTCGTCGTCGGAATAGAGCGCTACATACTTCTCGACTTCGGGACGGGGTCCCACAAGGCTCATTTCCCCTTTGAGCACATTCCAGAGCTGGGGCAGCTCGTCAAGTTTGGTCGTGCGCAGCAGTCGTCCTACCCTTGTGATACGCGGGTCATGCCCCGCAGTGATAGAACCACCCAGCCGAGGCGCGTCGTTTACCATCGTACGAAACTTGAGCACCTTGAACTTGCGTCCAAAACGCCCCACGCGCTCATGTGCAAAAAAGATGCTACCCGGACTATCCAGACGGATGGCTATCGAAATCACCACCCACAACGGCAAACTCAGCACAAGCCCAACACTGGCAACTGATAGGTCAAATAGGCGTTTAAGCCACTCGTAGCGAACCTGCCCTTTAGCCTCAGCGACAGTAAGTTTTTCCGACATCGTAGACCGCCTCGATGACATCAGCGACATCCTGTTCACTCATGCTGGGATAGATAGGGAGGGAAATCGTCCGTTCATAATAGGCTTCGGTATGGGGATAATCGCCCTTCTGCCAACCATATCGCCGATAGTGCGGATGATAATGAATAGGGATATAGTGAACGCTGGTGCCGATGTTGCGCGCACGCAGCTCCTCAATGAACCGGGCACGGTCTATACGCAACATCGGGAGGTTCAGCAGAATCGTGTAGAGGTGCCACGCATGCGTTCTGTCTGAGGGAATAGGGTCTGGGAAAATTTGGACAAACTCCATCTCGCGGAACGCTTGATGATACTGGTGGGCAATCTGCTGGCGTCGGGTGTTTATTGCATCCAACTTATGCAGTTGGCAGATGCCGATAGCCGATTGGATATCGGTGATATTGTATTTGAAGCCCAACTCCTGTACCTCATAGTACCAAGTACCTGTAGCGGTATAGCGTTTCCACGCATCACGGCTAATCCCGTGTAGGCTGAGCATACGGCACTTGTCTGCAAGGTCAGGGTCATCGGTGGTTATCATCCCTCCTTCCCCTGTGGTCATGTTCTTGTTGGCATAGAACGAAAAGACGGTGGCGTGCCCGATGGAGCCGATTTTACGCCCTTTGTATTCACTCCCCGACGCGTGCGCTGCGTCCTCCAACACTTTGAGTTTCGAAGACTCCGCCAGGCTCATCAGTGCGTCCATATCACAGGCTAAGCCTCCATAGTGGACAGGGATAATTGCTTTCGTGCGCGGGGTCAGCTTTTGCTCGACCTGAGTAGGGTCCAAGTTGGCTGTAGTGGGGTCGATATCCGCAAGCACTGGTGTCGCCCCGACATACTCAATGGCTTCAATCGTCGCGCAGAAGGTCAGGGGCGTCGTGATGACTTCATCGCCTGCTCCAACTCCCCAACTCGCCAAGACCAGATGCAAGCCTGCAGTGCAAGAGTTGACAGCGATTGCATGGGATGCTCCTGTGTAGGCACAAAACGCCTGCTCGAACTGGCGCGTCTTAGGACCTGTGGTCAGCCAGCCACTTCGCAGAACCTCAAGAACCGCTTGCTCTTCACACTCATCGAGGTAAGGCAAGGCATAAGGTAGAAACGATTCGCGCTTTTTCATCTTATGGCTCCTGAACCACTTCGGGACGCTGATGCTCAATAGTATACTCATAAAGGTTCATCAAGCGGGTAGGTGTGTGCCTATATTGACACTGGAGTTGAAAGCCGAGCCGCTGATAGAAGAGGTTCACGCTGTCGTTCTTTTCGGCGTCGGTGGCTAAGGTCACCCGATGAGCCTCCAGTCGGCGAGCCTGCTCTATAAACGCCAACACTAACGCTTTGCCAATGCCCTGTCCTTGAAATTGCGGGCATACTCCGATTGAGGCTAATTCAGCGGTCTGTACCGCCCCTGACGAGTCGTCCGCTAAGCGATGCACACGCCGAACGCTGGCAAGCACCGCACGCCAACACCCCGGACGAAACAGCAAGTATCGACCTGCACTGATCGCCAATACTTTCTGACGCGCTTTGAGCTGTTGATAAAATCGGTCTGGATGAAGAAATCCCGCAACAAAGCCTCCCAAGCGTTCTGCATGCGCCTCAGCAACCAGAAAGATCGAAGGCGTGTAGTTCAAAACAGTAAGGTAGTACTCTCGCAGGAACCAAGGTCCCAGTTCCGTCATAAGGAAACCTGGGAAGGCTTCCGTATGGATTCTGACCACTTGCTTTAGGTCATCACTACAAGCGGGACGAATCATTCGGATGCTCCTGGTGTTCATCAAAGCCCATGACCCTTAAGAACTCGCGATTGATTTGGTTCACATCAAATCGTTCCTCCGCTAACTTTCGGCTCGCACACCCCATCGTGACGATGAGCTCAGGCTCGCGGATAAACCGCTCCATCGCGCGTACCAACGCCTCTACATCCCGCGGCGGCACCATAAACCCATTTACGCCCTCCACCACCGTTTCCCTGCAACCCGGCGCATCCGTCGTAATCACCGGACGCCCCATCGCCAACGCCTCTTGGGTACTGCGCGGCACTCCCTCACGATAATACGAAGGCAGCACATACACGCTGGTCTGAGCAAAGTAGGGACGAACATCCTCAACCCGTCCGAACCACTCTAAGATACCTTCCTTGACCCACGCTTCCACTTCAGCACGGGTCAGTGCGCCCGGATTTGTATCTAAGCCACCCAACAGCCAGAAGCGGGCGGTGGGGTAGCGGGCTTTGATGCGCCGAGCCGCCTCCGCGAACTCCACCACCCCTTTTTCGCGCAGGAGGCGTGCCGCCAGCGTGAAGGTGGGCGGGGTAGTCGCAGGGGGAGCTACCGACCACTCCGCAAGGTTGACGCCCGTTCCGTTCAATAACAGAGCCTGCTGCGGACTGACCAGCCGCAGGGATAGAAACTCGTTGAGATCGGTCAAGTTGAAAAATATGACTTGGTGGGCATAGCGCAAACTAAGGCGATAG
The DNA here is from genome assembly GCA_046718995.1 of Fimbriimonadales bacterium. GTDB lineage: Bacteria > Armatimonadota > Fimbriimonadia > Fimbriimonadales > GBS-DC > CAKZQI01. The sequence continues at coordinate 9,084 of JBDNDR010000017.1, read as the reverse complement.
AGTCGGCAGACAGCCCAAGTGAGTATGCGATGCTGCAGCGAATTTTGCTTCATAAAAGCGTACCCCAAACCCGGAATGAGAGCAATTCGTTTGGGCACTCCCACTAACTTGCCCGCAAGAGTACCGTAGATAACAGGCTTGATATTGTAGGGCAAGATAATGTCAGGGCGTAGGCGCCGCAAGATTCGCCATAGTTCCCATAAGGTTCGCAAGTCCTGGAGGGGAGTACGCCCCGTACGGTCGAGTGAATAGTCCAGCGGGATTGCGCCCAACCGCTCTACAGCATCGCGAATAGGCGGGGTGTAGTCAGGGGCTAAGACATACACCGTAGCCCCCTCGCGTATCAAATCGCTGATAAGCGCCCCACGAAAGCTTACGATGGTTTCTGAGTAGGGAGAGATTAGCAAGACACACCGATTAACACGCTTTGCCTGTCCTTTTGGTTGTTTGACGCTCATCATACAGCTCTCCATAAACCTAAGTCACTGTCTTTCGCGATTCACTATGTGGCGCTGTTCTCCTGCCTAATCCGATAGGATCAAACCTCAGCATTTAATATCATTTTATACATGTCGTCATACTGTTTGGCGATTTTTTGAATATCCCATTCTTGAGGCCAGATTACAGCACGCCCTCTCGCTTGGCGGATTCCATCGGCTAAAGCTTGTGGGTTGCGGGGTGGCACTACAACTCCATTCATCTGGCGCACTTGAGAAGCAATACCGCCTGAGTCGGTCGCAACAACAGGAACCCCAAACGCTGCCGCAATCCAAGGAATGGCGGATTGAGTAGATTGGATGTAGGGCATTACACAGACAGCCGCTCGCATGAAAAGTTCGGCGACCTCACTCTCATCTAAACGGTAGTTTCGCAGCTCTATCAGATTAGGCGCACTCATCATCTCATTTTTTAGTTTCGGGGGCAATTTTCCAGGTCCAGCAATGACAAACCGCATTTCATCGCGTAGTAGATAGGCAGCCTCAATTAAGAAGTTTAGCCCCTTGTAAGCTTCCAATCTCCCAAAAAAGAGAACCATGTTCTCTCGTTGGACACCCTCGCGCTTATGTTGCGTAAATGGAGTAATATCACTCGCTAATGGAATCACATGGATTTTCTCTTGAGAGACACCTTGTTGCGTCAAAAAGGACACAAAACAGTCTGAAAAAATGTGGACACATGTTGCAGAGCGGACCACTGAGTGTCCGAGCTTGTAGTTAACCCAAGCAATCCAGCTGCCCGGATGTGGTTCTGGGTCGTGAACGCTCACCACAAAGGGACATCCAAGTTCGCGCCTGATCCAGCGCGCCCACAACACAGCCGAGGGATTCCCTTCGCTATTCATTAGATGTACGATATCAGGGTTGAGATTCTTAACAGTAAGGAAGCGTTGACGCGCCCAAAGAGGATTGAGATAGGTCGCCAGCTTACTAAGCCAACGCTTGGGCACTGGATACCGAACAACCTGTGTCTTCTGCAAGCAGGCGATGGGTCTATCGGGTACGACAAGCGAAACACGATAGCCTGTGTGAGCGATTGCATCAGTGATGGGTAGGTGATAACTCATTCCTCCAGTGACAGCCGGCATAATGAAAACGATATGAGTCACTTTGTACCCCCTGAAACGGACGGTGTGTAGAAAAACTTCTCGTAAATGAGGGTTGTTATTACATAAATGAGCGTAGTGAAAAGTATCGCTTGAACCCCTGTGCGAATAAAGGTAACACTCAGCAAAGTCAGGTTATAAAAAACTAATTGAGCATAAAATCTTGTTTTGTAGAATTTTATAATTGAATTTATAATTAGACCAAAGAGAAATAAATTGATTGCTCCGCCTACTACACCAAACTGAACCAGTCCTTCGCCCCACGGAGTAAAGGTGTGAACACCCACTAAGTCAAAGTCGGTAATCACACTACCAAATAGCTCAATTGTCCATCGTGTTTCAAAAGAAGTTTCTGGTTTTTCTTGCCAAAGAAATCGGGGAACAAAAGTCAGAGGCGTATAGTAGAAATAGTTTGCTCCATACTCTAACGCAATCGTTCCGTCGTAATAGCGGTTCCAAAGAGTGCCCAAGCTCTCAAGAACAATTGTCTCTTTCTTCAACAAAGCGAGTACAGTCCACCCGCCTCCACTCCGATAGTTGTTCAACACAGTTAGTAAGATGGGAGCCACAACAACAATCCCTACCAGAAACAGGCGATTCAGAGGGCGAACTGAGTAATGGTAGTACGCTACAGGAAGCATGAGTGCCATAATCAGAGGAACCCGTGTCACCGAGAGCAAGAGGGTAGAGCCGAGGATACCCCCTAACACGAGTGCCGACAGAACATAGCGTCGCTGTGAGAGCGCGGAGTAAAGAAACAGCATCAGAAAACCGCTCAGGATATAAAAAACAATGACCATAAAAGCACCTACCCCCTCTCGCTTGAGAATCGTATACACATAGAGAGGCGGAAGCAGTAGTATCTCAGCTATTGAGATACCCAACACACGCGATCTCTGTTGCAAAATTATGATTGTCAAGACCAAAACGCTTGCGATAGTAATGAGGATGATACGATTTTGGTGTCGACGCAACTGTTCTGTTCCCAATCTGAACCTCAAGAAGGTTTTAGGCAGTCTCACCCTGATATTAACATGTAAACCTAAATAATAAGCAATCAGACCAGTCAAGATATACAAATCAAATAGCAGCTTAGAAGAAAGCAACGTATGAGAATGCTCGACGACAAGCGAACCTAAACCAAATAACGCAAAAATCATTACATCACACAAAACATAGGGATGAAGCACATCAAACCGCCATCGGCGCGCCCATAACCAAAGCTGATGCCCTACCACGAGCAAACTAACTCCTACGAGCAGCATGATGACCTCCTAAGTGAACACTCATCCAGTCTAACAGAGGTTGGATGGCAGTGTGGATTTCGTATTGCAGAAGCTCTGGAAGATTGGGGTGAGTCTGAGCATGGTACTCCCACTCTTGAAATGCTTCGCTGGTGAGCGAGCTGAGGAACTGATGAATCGCTTCTTGTGTATTGAACACCATCCGCACTCCGGGAAATGCCCGGAGAAGGCGGGCGGTAGGGTCTTGCTCGCTTGGCATTTGGGCAAGGTATAAAATAGGGCGCCCAGAAGCTAAGTAATGAAAGGTCTTGCCAGGAATCTGGTAGGGACTGTTATTCCCAATCAACACCAGAAGCCCTGCCTCACGAATGTAAGTCAGCGAGTCGCGATAGCTGACACGCCCAGTGATTTCCACATCTTTCAAACCACTTTGATGTGCCTCTCGCAGAAAGTGATGGCTAACTGAACCGACAATCTGCAAGCGGAATTGGCAAGGGTGATGCCGAAGCTCGGATAGCGCCCGTATCAGCGGATTGAGATTGCGCGCCCGCCGACTTGCGGAACCCACATAAGCGATTTGGACAGGGGCGGAGGAGCGTTGCAGAGGTTTAGATGGGAATTCCACTGCACGATACCCGAAAGGTACCACCAAAGGACGAGTATGGACTAACCCTCGCTTCGCTTGATAAGCATCCGCGGTCGGCTCTGTCGTTACGACCATCTGATCTATATCGGGCAGAGTGCGGCGCTCCAGCCGGCTGTTCTGTATGGCTTTTATCCAGGTATCCCAATGCTGCCAATCCACCCAACTCCATGGGTCGCCAAAGTCGGCAATCCAAGGGAGGTTCCAACGGCTCTTGATTGCGGCACAGGCAAGGTGGGCAGTACAGCTGCCCGAAGCGGAGAATAGCACATCAGGGCGAACTTTGGGTAACACCGATTCCGCCAGAGCAATCGCTTGTTTTTCCCACCCGCGACGAATATCAGGCGCCAGCAGTCGGTAAGCAAGATTGGCATAAAAGTAGGCAAAACGACGATTACCCCTCTGAATCAGCGAGTTAAGTCGCTGGTCATAGGGTGGGGGAGCCGTGCGCCAGATGCGGCAGTTCGGAGGCAAAATATCCATCAGGGTCTCATCAGCCTGCGAGGGTACCACTTCCGCTGTCAGCAGTTCACACTCGACTCCCGCCTGAGCCATCGCCTCGATCATATAAGCAGAGCGTATCGTCTGGGACTCCGCAAACGGTGGTAAGCTGAGACTTACCATCAGAACCCTCATAAGCAGGCTCCTCCTGTCAACTCCTGATAGTGTTGAAAATAGAGTTTCGCGAGATGGTGCCAAGTATGCGACTCGGCGTACACTCGGGCACGCTCACTATAAGTCGCGCGTAGCTCGGTATCGGCTATGAGGCGCTCAAGCGTCTCTGTTAGCGAGGCAAGGTCCCCCGAACGGAAAAGCGCACAAACTTCTTGCAACCCAAGATTTTGCCCGACATTGGAGGCAAGCACAGGCTTCCCTGCACCGATTGCGTGGTGCATTGGACCGCTGGCGCCCATAACACGCGTATATGGGATAGCAACCACATCCGCAGCACGGACAAGTTGCTCGAATCGTGCGTCAGACAGGTACTCCATCCAAAGGTGGATGCGCTGCGGGTCCGGAGAGTTCTCCCGATGTTGATGGAGCTGTTTTACATACTCTGTTCCTGCATGTCCCCGAGGCTCACCTGCAATCAGAAGCACCAAGCGCGGGTAGCGCGTCTGAAGCTGGCTCACCGCCTCGATGAGCTGGTGAAAGTTTTTATCTGGGCGTACAAACCCAACTGAGACAATCAACAAACTGTTCTCTAAACCCAGCTCCGATTTTGCCTGTTGTGTTTGATGTTCCGACACCGGAGCGTAATGGCAAGGGTGAAACTCTGCATAGATAGGTTCGCGAATCTTACAGTACTGGCGAACCCGGTCAATCAGTGGGTTGCTTTCGCCAGACACCAGGGCGCTGAGACGCCCAGCATACCGTGCATATTGACGGTGGCTTATGTGATATAGGCGTTCCAATGATCGCTTCTTGAATGGCGACCAGCAACGCTCTTGTGCTAATAACTGAAAGTCTTCCTCAGTCCAAAGTGAATGGAGTGTGACGAGTGTTGGGATACCACTCCGCTTGAGCCAGCGTAAGAGCAGAAGGAGAGGTTCGCCGTACACACCTCCATAGAGCGACTTATGAGGTGCCTGAAAATGAACAACCTGAGGACGCAGGCGGCGAATCGCTCGCCACAGATAGAACGGAGCAAGGTGTCTCTTCCAACGGTGGTCCGGGTAGGTGACACGCTGAACTTGTAGGTTGGACAGAACCGCTGTACACGGAGGACTATCCAGACGGCGGTGAGCAAGACACACTACCTGGACAGGAAAATCCTGTGCTAAACGGGTAAAGACTTGTCCTGCGTAGTGAGCCTCACCTTCCTTATCCGGAGGAAATCCACCAACCATCACAACCTTCATCGCTCCGCCTCAACCCTTTGAACACTGCGAAGTCCGTGCATCGTAACAATTAAGGAAACTATAAACAAAACGATGTAGCCAGTGAGGTAGGTCCAGCCTAATCCAACGACACCCATATCTATTTGGACGACTGTTAGCCAAGCGCCTGCGAGAAAGAGCATTGCCCAGATGGTGTTGACAACGAACCCTGTCCAAAAGCGCCCCATCGCCACCAAAGTATACCCCAGTGGGGCGCACAGCGCGGTGAAGACCGCTGATACCAACAGAAGCCGAAATGCCAACTCTTGTTGAGGCGCACTCAAACCATACAGATTAAGTACCCAGTTTGCCAAAAATATCAACGGAGCTAATGAAAGCAATATAATGCCAGCAATCATCTTGAGATTGGTTTTTACAATCTTTCGTACCTGGGTATAGTCACGGTGTGCCCAAAGGTTAGACAGAACTGGAGCAGTTGACTGAGCAATTTGGGTAGGTAGAAACATCACCAGAGTACGCCAATAGTTCGCTACATTCAACACGGCAACCTCCGAGAGACTAGAAGCATTCCGAGACAGGAAAACACTTCCCCACCAAGGCATCATGGAGGCGAACAAGGTCGACAAAAACGCAGGTAATGAAAATTTGACAGCGAGATTCAGTCCCAAGAGCAAATTGGGGGATATCAATCGGACAGAACATTTCTGAAGAGTCCGTGTAAATTGTAGATAGACTAACACCGTGCTGATGAAGTGTGCAAGCCCCATCGCCACAACGGTTCCTTCCAAACTTCCCCAAAAGGCACCGCCTACAATCCCAATCCCCAGCAGTATGCCCCGCACGATGTTGAGCAGAGCCACCGCACGAAAAGCCTCAAACCCCGACAGTCCACTCAGAAAAATAGAGTAAAGTGTCCCAAACAGAACAGAGATACTTGTGAACAGCAAAGCGAGAGATAGTTTCGTATCGCGGAATAAACTCGTAGCAATCCACTCGGAACTGCCTCCCAGTAATAAGGCTAATAGAACAGAGCTGGCACCACCGACCGACAGGAGCGCGCTCAGTTCAGCCCCCAACTGACCGTGTCCCTCGGCACGCAGGTTCGCTACCGTGCGCATCACAGTCCAACCGATACTGGAAGCAACTATGCCATAAGCCAGATTCATGGTGAACTGGATCAAACCAAGCCGACCGAAATCCTCTTCCCCCAGAAGACGCGCCACCACCACAGAAGCTACCAAGATGATTGCCTGTGCAGAACCTGTCCCCAAAACCGACCAACTAACGGCGCGTAAGACCCTCTGGTTTGGGCGATTGCTCATCGGTCTCAGTTTCTTACTATGACGACACCCGCTCAAAAACGACATTCATATTGGTACGCAATCGCTGGGTGTATCCGAAGGGTTCAACAATCTCCTTGAGGTGCGGACTATGGAGATGCTCCGCCCACACAAGGTCGGGATAAGCCGTTGCAGGTGCGCATTCGTAGAATCGGCGTAAAACCCGCTCCTCAACCCCCTCAATATCTAACTTGACAAGCCGGCACTGCTCGATGCCATACTCCCGGAAAAGCTCGTCCAGTGGTACAACTTCTACCTCCACAACCTCTTGAATCGTCTGATGGGTCTTATCACAAACCTCACGCATCAGGCTGGCACTGTCACGGAATACAGGGTCGTAATAGAACGGAAGCACTCCTCGCTCATCTAATACTCCAACTTGGACCGGCACAATATTTTTCATCTGATTCAGTTGGATGTTCTCAACTAACTTTTCGTAGGTTCTTGGAAAGGCTTCCACGGCTAATATCTTTGCGTTTGGAAATCGCGATGCGAGCCACAAGCTGATAAAGCCAATATTCGCCCCAAGATCAACAAACCAGCCTTGAGTGTCGCGAGGAATCGTTTTTAGAATGAAATTTCGCTCCAGCTTGTCGTATTGATGGGGAGCGAACCAGAACAGTCCATCAGCGTAATCGGCTGGATCAAGGAACATTCGGAACCCCTCCACAGAGACAATATCCCCGCCCAAATGAAGCCGATTATGGAGCTTCCACAACACCAGGGTCGGGAAAGCACGCACATACTTGATGTCAGGTGTTGCCAAGGCTATCTTGCGAAGTACACGCTTGAGTGCGGATTTCAGCATCACTGTTGCTCCCACAGTATCTGTTCGGCATAGCGTGAACGACTCCTGCCACGCTCCGAATCAAGTGGGTAGAATTTGGCTCAGATTTGGAGACTGTTATGAAAGCCCTTGTCACCGGAGGCGCTGGCTTTATAGGACGATGGTTAGTGCACAAGCTTTTACGAGCAGGGCACCAAGTGTGCGCCTATGACAACTTAGCGGTCGGGTCAAAAACCAACCTTCAAGGGCTGGAGGGACCCTTTACACTGGTGCAAGCCGACATCTTAGACACCCAAACCCTCGCCTCGCTTATCCGTGCAGAACAGTTTGATATCATCTATCACCTTGCGGCTTATCACTATATCCCTTTCTGCGAGTCGCACCCGACCCTGACAATGCGCGTGAATGTTGAGGGAACCGTTGCAGTGTTGGACGCTTGTCGCCACTCGAATCGTCCTCACTTCGTGTTCGCCTCCACAGGCGCCCTCTATCCCAGTGTTGATGAGGCGCTGGATGAGTCGATGAAGCTCAACCCCACAGGCGATGTTTACGGACTAAGTAAATGGATGGGAGAGCAGGCGGTTCAGTATTATCACCAGCGGTACGAACTACCCTGTACCATCGTAAGGTTATTCAACACCTACGGACCTTATGAGACCAACCCACATCTGTTGCCACACATTATTGAGAGCCTCAAAGCGCACCCTGACTATGTTGAACTGGGCAACATAAAACCCAAACGCGACTATATCTATGTCGAGGATGTCGCCGAGGCACTGCGAAGTCTTACCCAACCCAGCAACCATCTGCGTATTTTCAATATCGGTACAGGAGAGGAATACTCTGTGGAGGAGATGGTACAAGCGATAGCCCAGCTCTTAGGACATCCCATCCAAATCGTGCAAGACCCCACGCGGATGCGCCCATCTGATAAGATGCATCAACGCGCCAGCATCACTCGAATCCAGTCAGAAATCGGTTGGACACCTCAGTACGATATCCACGCTGGGTTAACAGCTCTGCTGAGACACGAGGGATTGATAAGTTAGCAGGCGTAGACAGCTAAAGAGGGTTCATCCGCCTTTTCGTTTGATTGTTGCAGTAGTACAACCTGAATTTTGCATTTGTTTTAGATTGCCGACGATTGAATTTAGAATCGTCGGCAATTGTCTATTGAGAAAACCTGTCAAATCGCCGATAATCCCTTCAGGAGGGAAAAACGATGAAACTACTACACCGTTTGTGCATCACCCGAATCGCACTCACTACCCTGTGCCTCACGACCTACTGCCTCAACTACGCCCAGTGGACCACCTCCGGAACCCACATCTTCTACAACACCGGCAATGTCGGCATCGGAACCACCACACCCACCTACCGACTCCATGTCCTCTCTGCATCTACCGACCGCGCTATCTTCGGACTCCATACCGCCACCACCGGCTTCACCGTCGGTCTCTACGGACAAAGCCAAAGCACCCAAGGCTTCGCCGTGCTGGGCTATGCCTCCGCCACCACGGGCGCCACCGCAGGCGTCTACGGGCAAGCCGACTCGACCTTGAATGCGCGTGGCGTGTTCGGACTGGCGCCAGCGACCACGGGCTTCGGCTATGGTGTGGCGAGTCG
>JBDNDR010000169.1:0-5050 GCA_046718995.1 Fimbriimonadales bacterium | reverse complement strand
GTGCTGCCACATATGGCTCTGTTGTCATCAGTTCCCAAAGGCGTTTGGCACCCATCTCCGCCAGGGTGTGCTGGATACGCACAGAACCCTGTAGCCGCACCACATCCTCTGCGCTGTAGGGGCGCTCGACCCCATGCCAGCGCGGGTTCTCTCGCCAATCACGCTCTATTTCTGCGACACGCTCTTTGATCATCGGTTGACCTCCACTTTTCGCCTATTCCCCCACGCACTGGCGGGGGAAGCTGCGGAACCTCAATCGATGGAGTCGTAGGCTATCAGAGTGACAAAGTCGATGAAACTGTCACTCAGTACCACTTTGCGTAGGATTTCGCTCGCTTCGGCGAAACGTCCCTGCTGGAACAGGTCGCTTCCGAGGTCGCTCTCTATTTTGCTAAGTTCCTCGTGAAGCATCTGTTCAAACAGCTCTGCGGTGATAGCACGCCCATCGTTGAGGTGTGCGCCTCGCTGAATCCACTGCCATAGCTGGGAGCGCGAGATTTCCACTGTGGCCGCGTCTTCCATCAGGAAGTTAATCGCAGCCGCTCCCGTACCCCTCAGCCAGGAATCCAGATAGCGCAGGCTCACATTGATATTGATGCGCATTCCCTGCTCGGTAATATCGCCTTTGGGAAAGTCCAGCAACTGTTGTGCCGTAATCGTGTAGTTCGGTAGGTAGTGTATCTGGTTAGGCGTAGATAGATGGCGGTTGAAGACCTCCATCGCTACGGGCACCAGTCCGGGATGGGCGACCCAAGTGCCGTCGTAGCCCTCTTTGACCTCGCGCTCTTTATCGGCAACAACCTTAGCGATTGCCTGCTCGTTGGCTACGGGGTCGTGGCGGATGGGGATTTGCGCTGCCATTCCCCCGATAGCGTGGATGCCGCGCTTGTGGCAACTTTGTACCACCAACTCGGAGTAAGCCTTCATAAACGGCACGGTCATCGTGAGCGTCGCTCGGTCAGGCAAGACAATATCAGGACGGTTGCGGAACTTGCGAATGATGCTGAACAGGTAATCCCACCGCCCACTGTTCAGCCCGCCTGCATGCTCGCGCAGTTCATAGAGTATCTCTTCGGTTTCAAACGCCGCGAGAATATTCTCTATCAGAACGGTGGCGCGAATCGTGCCCCGAGGAAGGTTCAACTCCTCCTGCGCCATCACGAACACATCGTTCCAGAGGCGCGCTTCCAAGTGGCTCTCTAACTTGGGGAGGTAGAAGTAGGGTCCGGTACCGCGTGCCACCAGTTCGTGGGCGTTATGGTAGAAATAGAGTCCGAAGTCCACCAGCGAGCCGGGCGCAGGCTCCCCGTCGATATAGAGGTGTTTTTCTGGCAGGTGCCAGCCGCGAGGGCGTACACAAAGCACCGCAGTCTGCTCATTGAGGCGATATTGCTTGCCGTCAGGGCTGGTGAACTCTATGGTGCGACGGATGGCATCGCGGAGGTTAATTTGTCCCTCGATGCAGTTCGCCCAAGTCGGTGAGTTCGCATCCTCGAAGTCCGCCATGAAGACCTTAGCGCCCGAGTTGAGTGCGTTGATAATCATCTTGCGGTCGACGGGACCTGTGATTTCCACGCGTCGGTCTTGCAGGTCAGCGGGTGGTGGAGCGCACTGCCAATCGCCCTCACGAACCGATTTCGTCTCAGGCAAGAAATCGGGGTTCTCCCCTGCGTTGAGGCGGGCTTGACGCTCCTCGCGCAGTTGGAGCAGTTCCTTACGACGGGGGTTGAAAGCACGAGTCAACTTTGCCACGAAGCGCAGGGCATCGGGCGTCAGTATCTCGGCATAAGCGTCAGACACAGGTGCTCGCACCTCTATGCGCTCTGCACTCAGCTCCTGATTTAGCCTCTCTTGATGCATTTCGGTCTCCACTCCTCATTGAGGGCGACTCTTAACCGACTGGTTAGTCATCTCTATTATACCCCAACCCAGCCGCAAGCCCTCAGGTAGGAGTAAGTATACCTATAATGAAGATTCCCTTCCCCAGTGTTTTTATGGTGCTTTGCCCTGTGCCATCAGGTAGACTCTGCGCATGCGTTTTGGAGTAGTCCTGTTGACAGGGATGTTATGGGCATCGCTTTATGCCGACCGACTGATTGAAATTCCTACAGGGCGAATTGTCTATCCTGAGCGGGCGCGCCTTGAGGCAGGTATCTTCACCGGTAAACCTGAGCGAGAGCGGCTCCTGCTGAACTGGCGTGTTGTAGATACGGTGGAGCTTCAACTCTCTCGGTCAGCGCTTGATGAGCGGCGCATAGAAACCGCAGGGATTGCCTACAATCTCTACCCCGAAATCCCAGGCTACACACCGGGTATCTCGGTGGGGGTGGCAGACCTCTGGAATCGCACCGAAGTGGGACGCTCGGGCTATCTCGCCATCTCCTACGCGCTCCCTGCTCTGGGCGAGACACCTTTAGATAAGGATTTGCGCATCCATCTGGGGTACCGTTCGGGGCGTACCTCAGGGCTGTTCGTGGGATTCGAGGTTCCGCTCACCAACCGATTTTCCATTCTGGCGGAGCATACAGGCAGTCATATCAACAGCGCGCTCGTGTGGCAACCCGCTTCTCATGTGGAGATTCGTGCCGGGACTATACGCGACCGAGTGGTCTGGAGTATACTTGTAAGCGTTGGTGAGTAGGGATGATTGTGCCGAACCGTGCCTCGGCAGCGGAGCGATGGTGGGTGCGTTGGGAACCACTGCGTCGACCCACAGAGCGGATTCTTCACTTGTTTCTGTTGGTGGTGGTGGGAATCTTCATCGGGATAGCGCTCTATCTGGAGCCGAACCCGAAAGGTTTCGGTACCCATCAGCAACTGGGACTACCCCCATGCAGTCTCTATTTCCTCACGGGACGCCCCTGCCCCTCGTGCGGACTGACCACCAGCGTCTGCGCCATCTTTCACGGCGATTGGTGGCTGGCTTGGCGCGCCAATCCAATTGGGTGGCTCATCGTTGGGGTGGTCGTGGGGGTGGGTCTGAACAGCCTGCTGGCGCTCTTCACGGGTCGCAGCGTGCGTTTCCATCCTGACCGCTTGCCCTACCTGCTGATTGCCCTACTGGCGGTTTGGCTGGCACATGGTCTGGTGCGCATGCTGATTTGGCGCGTTTAGTGCTTAAAAACTTCAAGGGACAGGCTTTGAGACCTGCCCCCCGAAGTTCGCCCTGTGGTTTGCCCCACTCAACGGATGTCCGCTTCCGAGATTTGACTTAGTTCTTGGTACGGTAGCCCCTCGCGTTCACGCTGGATGGCTTCCCAGTCGATGGGGGGATACTCCGCAGGATCGTAGCCCAAAGCGTTCCCGTGTGCCATCCCCGACACATTAATGGTGAGAAACAGGAAGGCATAGATGCCCAGATAGCTCATTAGCCCCACCCGCGCCATCGCTCGCACGGTACGGGGCTTGTGTTGGCGTGCCCACTCAATCACCACAATCGGCGCCAACACCAAGACGCTTTTCGCCAGAATGAAAGCCCACACGCCATGCCCCAGATAAAACTTCATTAGCGGGTTGCCCTCGTCCGCAAGCCCTTTGTCAATCATGACCAGCGTAATCAGTAGGTCTGCCACACAGACTAAGAGAATCGCCCAGCTCTCGGCACTCAGTTGGGGTAGAAGCCGTCTCATGCTCGCCTCCTGCACAGGTTGTTCCACATTTTGGGGACATTTCGCCTGTGCAGAAGATTATCGGTGGAGCGCGCCTACTTTCTCAGCCTACATCCCAACTGATTCTTGGAACACCTTGCGCAGAGAGACCCGCCAGATGAGGTAGGTCGCAACCAAAGTGACCAAGAAGAGGAGCCACGCCATCGCGCAAGCATGCCCAAAACGGAAGAACTCAAAAGCGTTTTGGAATAGGTAGAGCGCATAGAACATCGTGCTGTTTTCGGGTCCCCCACGCGTCGCCACGAAGGTCTGCGTGAAGTACTGGAAGGTGCCGATCACGCCAATAATGACCATGTACTGAATCACGGGTGCGATATGCGGCAGGGTCACATGGCGAATCAGGTGCCACCCTCTTGCACCGTCTATCAGCGCCGCCTCGTACAGATGGGTGGGCACCCCCTGAAGCGCCGCGAGATAGATGACCATCGTGCCCCCAATCGCCCACAAATCCATCATGATGAAGCCCCACTTCGCTGTGGCAGGGTCGGTGAACCAGTTGATAGGCTCCAAGCCGAAGCGTACCAGTGTGCTATTCACTGGCGCCGCTAAACCGTTTTGGGGGTTCAGCACCCAGACCCAAAGGAACGCCGTGGCGACCGCAGGCACAACGGAGGGCAGATAGAACAGCGTGCGATACAAGGCTTGACCCCGCAAACGCAGGTTCAACAACATCGCCAGCCCGATGCCCACCACCACGCTCAGAGGCACCTCGATCATGATAAACAGGGTGTTCCAGACCGAGCGCCAGAAATAGTCGCGGTCAGCGAGTAGGCTGGCGTAGTTCTCTAACCCGACCCAGCGCGGCTCGTTCAGCACCCGATAGTCGGTGAAGCTGAAATAGAGCGTTGCCAGAATCGGGTACAGCGTGAACAGCATGAAGCCCGCCAGCCAGGGCAGGATGAACAGATGTCCCCAGAGCATCCGCTGCTGTTCACGCGTCATTTTTAGAAGAGACTGGGCACCGTCGGGTCAATCGCCACATCCAGCAGAACCGGCTGGTTCATACTCAGGGCGCGGGGGATTGCCTCCTCCACCGATTCGGGGGTGGTCAGCCGCTCAGCATGCACGCCCATCCCCTGCGCCAGCGCCACCAAGTCCAGATGAGGTACATCCAATCCCTGCACGCTCTTCTCAGTACCGGGGTAGAACGCCATCGTGAAGCTCTTGAGGATGTTATAGGCGCGGTTATTCAGCACCAGGAACAGCACGGCGGCGTTCTCCTCGCGCGCGCTCCAGAGGGCTTGCACCGAGTACATCGCCGAGCCGTCGCCAATCACACACACGACGGGGCGTTCTGGCTGTGCCATCTTAATCCCAATCGAGGCGGGCATCGCCCAGCCCAGCCCCCCACTGGCGGAGGTGTAATAGTCGTTCTCGACGCC
>JBDNDR010000168.1:0-5050 GCA_046718995.1 Fimbriimonadales bacterium | reverse complement strand
AGCGGGAAGGCTTACTAATGAGCTATGCGGTGAAGGCAAATGTGCGGATTTGGAAGGGCGCGTTGGTATGTGTGGATAGCACGGGCTTTTTGGTGCCCGCGAGCGATACGGCGGGGCTACGCTTTGTGGGTGTGGCGTTTGAGAGCGTGGATAACACGGCGGGCGCGAACGGTGCGGTGCGCTGTCGGGTGATTAAGCGCGGGAGCTTTGTGTACAACCGCACTGGCACTTACAGTCAGGCGGATGTGGGCGTTACGGTACGCGCCGTGAGCGATAACGAAGTTGCGAAGACCAGTACGAATAATATCGTGGTGGGCACGGTGGTGGAGTTGCTGGATGGGGCGCGCGTGCGCATTCGGATTGACAACCACACGGTTTGAGGAGGTGAAGCAAGATGCCGTTAGTGCGAAGCGATTTACTATCGTTGGTGGAGGCGGGACTGCGCACCGAGTTTTTTGGGGCTTATCGGCAGCTGGAGAGCGCGAGCATCGTGCCGCAGATTGCCACCATCGTGCGCACCAATCTGCCCACCCAGAAGTACGGTTGGTTGGGTACGGTGCCGGTGATGCGCGAGTTTGTGGATGAGCGTTCTCCCAGCGGTCTGCGTGTTTTGGAGTACACAATCAGCGACCGCACTTGGGAAGCCTCGATAGCGGTGGAACGACGCGCTCTGGAAGACGAGCAGTACGATATGATTCGGATGCGCGTGCGTGACTTGGCGTTGGAGGCGGTGCGCCATCGGGAACAGTTGGTCATTCAAGCCTTACTTCAGGGTGCGACGACGGGGTTCACTTACGATGGCTACAAACTGTTCGACACGAATCACCAGGAGGGTGAGAGCGGTGTGCAGAGCAATGTGTACAACGGTGCGCTGAGTACGGAGGCGTTGCAACAGGCGATAGCGCGGATGATGCAGTTCAAGGACGACCGGGGACGCCCGATGGGCATCATGCCGGATACCCTGTTGGTCGGACCGAAACTGCACTGGCTGGCGATGGAACTGCTGGAGTCGCCGATTGTGGTGCAAGCGAATACGACGAACAACTCTACACCCTACAAGAATGTGCTTCAGGGCAAACTGCGCCTGATGGTGTCGCCCTACATTACTGGTGCTGACGAGAACCGATGGTTTCTGTTGGACACCTCGCGCTCGGTTCGGGCGGTTATCTTCCAAGAGCGTCGGGATGTGCCGTTGGAGTTTTCGGCGTTGGACAGCCCGAACTCGGAACAGGTGTTTCTGCGCGATAAGGCGTTCTACGGTGTGCGTGCCCGCTACGGTGTCGGCTACGGTCTGTGGCACACTGCGCTGATGGGCACGGGCTAAACGGGCTTTACGGGGGATGCGGGTCTCTTGCCCGTGTCCCCACTTTGTGGGAGGGAGTAGATATGCCAATCCGATTTTTCAAGAGTCAATCGCAGTTGGTTGATGTCAGTCCTCAGGCACCTCTGCCGGTTGCCGTTCAGAGTGCGCCGGCGTCCAGCGAAACTTTATTGGTGAGCGTAATCAGTGTGGGAACGGCAGCTAAAGACTTGCTGGACAGCACGAACGCCGAGTCGCCAACTTTGGATCGGTGCAGTCACTTTCGGCAAATCCTCTGGATGGGACGCAAGAGTGGCGGAGCGGATCTCAACTATCTGATTTTGGGGCGTGCGACCGACTTGAGTGGCAACCCGTTGGGTGATGGCTGGTACGAAATCGCCACAGGCACGCTTACAGGGAGTGCGAACAGTTGGTTCCGCGTGGTGCTTTCGGAAGCGCAGACGGGCTGGGATCAGTACCGGATTGTGGTGACCAGCGGTAGTACACAGACGGTCTTCAGCAAAATCTTGGGGCGATGAGATACTACGCTCATTCCTTAGGAATTTTAGTGTATAATTGGCTAAGGTGATGAGTATGAAGGGGACCTCAGAGCAGATACAACCATCGCCCAAAAGGCGTGTGGAGCCGTTGATAGTCGGAGTGCTTCGTGTGGATACGACACCGCGCGATTTATTGGGAACCATAGGGGTAGACACCAGTCCGAGCCTGACTCACTGTGAAGGTTTCCGTTCGTTCGTGTGGACGGGGTGGAAATCGGGCAGTGCCGACCTTGTGTTGTTTACACTCTGCGGAAATGGAGAGAACTGGCTCCAAGCGTTCTCTACGGTTGTCTCAGGGGGTGCAGGTTCTTGGTTTCGCGCCGAGATTAAGCCGCCCAAACTCTACTCTGCCTATCGGTTTGTTGTGGTGAGCAGTAGCGTCCAAGAGGTGCGTTCCAAACTGATTGGTTATCAGCAGGAGGTGTTCTGATGAAATTTCAATCGGAGTCGAGAGCGATTAGCCGTCGTGAGTTGCTCAAGGGTTTAGGTGTTATGACGGTTGGGGCTATCGGGTGGTTGACGGCGCGCCCCGAAGCCTGCGCTGAGAGTGTTGCCGAACTCCTACAAGTGGGTTCGCCCGGCTCGGAGACCCTGTTAGTCAGTACAGTGGCGGTAAATGACCAGCCCCGCGACCTGTTGAATAGCACCAACAGCCAGTCCCCGACATTAGACCGCTGTTTGCCGTATGTGCGGATTATCTGGTCGGGTCGGAAGGCAGGTTCCGCCGATATACAGTATCGTGTGCTCGCCCGCAGTACCGATGTGAGTGGGAATCCACTGGGGGATGGGTGGTATGTGGTGATGGAAGGCACAGTCAGTGGCTCGGCACAGAGTTGGTTTCGCGTCGACATCACGCAGGGCAACTGGGATCAGTACCGCATCCAAGTGACCAGCACAACAGCGCAAAGCCTTTTCTCCAAAGTCGTGGGGGTGCGGTGATGGCGCATGTGCTGATAGTGAGTCCACGACGCAACCTTGCAATGGTCAGCCGCGAAGCGATGGTCTTACGCAACCTCGGCATCCCCTGCACGATTGCGGTGCTGAACGGCACGGGCGCATCCGCTTTCGAAACCCCCATCGGCGCACTTGACCCGACCTCCGCAGACGCGCGTGCCTACCTGCGCCAGTTTGATGCGGTGTTCGTGATTGAGCCTGCGACACACCTCGCTCAGGGCACGGCTAATGTCGATGCCAGCCTGCGCTGGCTTAGCTGGAACGACCCTGAAGACCCACCCGTCTGCTACTTTGGCACGATGTTCTCGACCGCACGCACTTCAGCGACGCCCTTTATCCCCAGCGATTTTCCGCTGGTGCGACCCAACGCCAGCGACCTCGCCAACACGGCTTACATGCTGGACGCAGGTGCCACTTGGGGCAGTACAACTACCAAAGTGGGGACACGCGTTGCCCTCACGCGTGAGGGACTCTCGGTCTACATCCCCAGCGTCAACTGGCGCACCAGTACCAACGAGTCGGGTTTCTGGCGACTGAACCCGACGAACCACAGTGCGCTGGGCGCAAATGGCGAGATTCTGGCGGTGCCGAGCCAGCCTGATGGGGCTTATCCACCCGAAGCCGTGATTGCCTACCGCTACCGCAAGCACTGCCTGCTCCCGATGGTCTATTTGTTCGGCATGAACCTCCTAGTGCACTGGCAACCCTCCACCGAGTCAACCTATAGCGGTGGTGTCTTTTGGCTCCTCTATGCACTCAAACTCTGCAATATCGCACCCGCTTGGAGTATCCCGTTCCATTTTGAGACCGACCACCCTCTCCAGCTCGGTAATACGCGCGTCGACGGCATGACCTTCGACCAGCAACTGGGCATCCAGCGAGATACCTACGACTGGCTCGTGGGGTTCTGCGAGCCGAGGGGGTTATGTGTGCATCACGGTATCCAAGTCGGCGGGCGAGACCGCACTCGTACTGGTAGCCCTCAAGCATACGACCACTGGACACTCCTCAACCGCCCCGACCTGACAGGGACTGACGCCCAACTCGTCGCCCAACAAGCGCACTCGATTCTGGTCGCCCATCACCTCAAGACCCAACCGTGCGGCCCGCATGACCACACGATGCCCGGAAGTGGGCTTAACTTGAGTGCTAACCTCTTCACACTGGGGCGTCATTCAGGCGGTCAGTATGGCGCGCCCAATGATGTGCCTGTCGGGCATGGGATTGCTATCAACAAACGCTACGCCCCCGACTCGTTCACGGGGCTGGAATACAGTCTTGATGGCGCCGAGTGGCTGGAAACCGCTATGCCCACCTCAGGCATGGGCACAAGCGTGCCGAATGTGCGGGATGGCAGTTATCATATTGCGCGTATCGTAGTGGAGGGTCATATTGAGGAACTCAAGGCAATGGGCTTCCCCGACGGCTTAGGCGGCGTCCATGGATATACCAACACCGCCAAGAACAGTAGTGGTGGACTGGGCTATTGCCAGGCTTATCGCGATGCGGGCTATCGTGCCCTACGCTCCCATCACTGTCCCAACGGGCAATGGGTCGTGACGCCGAACCGCGTCTGGAACGGGTTCCATTTGCTCAACAATATCACGGTCGACGCCCACGGAACAGCTCCTCAAGGCGGGTACGGCTTGTATCACCCGTCTGCACCCTCCGATGCGCACGCAGTAGGACGCTGGAGTCTGGACATCAATGGCGACATCACGGGCGACTTCCCCAACACCGCGTGGCGCGCCTATCGCCGACTGCTCGCGCTCCACACGATGACATGGCTCGGTATCACCGCTACCACGCTCGGCGTCGCCTATCTCCATCCTGTGACCTGCTTCGGCGCCTCACCATTCAATCCCACCGCACGGTTCGGCGAGGGGATTAGCAACCTCGCAGGCTATCCTCACCACAACCACATGGTGGAACTGCTGTGCGAGATGGACATTATCATCCAAGTCCTCTCGCCCTATCTCCGCTGGGGGAGCGTCACCGACTTGTTAGACCTGCGCGACCGCGTCCTGATATAAAAACTCCTCAGCCGAAGGATGCTCCCTATGGGTCTATATTGCGTTGGACAGCGAGGGATTTTTCACCTCACCCCCCACCCCTCTCCGCAAGCAGGAGAGGGGCGCCTATCCCGTCATGCGGAGCAAAGCACCTCATTGAGACCCTTCGCTCCGCTCAGGGTGACGGGATGGGGAAGCACTTGGGGCACCCCATCGCTGTGAAT
>JBDNDR010000167.1:0-5070 GCA_046718995.1 Fimbriimonadales bacterium | reverse complement strand
GCGGAATCTCCTCAGAGACCCACTCGGAGCGGTAGACCCGATACCCACGCGCGGGCACCTGCTCTACCCAGAACCAGAGCTCAAACTGCCAGATGTGGCTTCCTTCAGGCAGGGGGCGTTTCGTACCGTCGGGTAAGACGAACTCGGTTGCCAGTTCCAAGTGCGAGTTCACGATTTGGCAGGGGATCGGATTGCCCTGTTCGTCCCAGATCCCCGCGATGCGCTGGGAAGGTTTCGGCGTAGGGGGCGTCCCCTCCAACGAAAGCGCGCTCGGCTTGAGCGGCATCCGCACTCGGAGCAGAGCGAATCCCGTGTAGGCTTCGTCCGTTGGGTTCATCACCACCAACGCTCGGTAGTCGCCTTGGGCGTTCTCGAACTGAGTGTCTACGCGGTCAGCCAAATCGGCGAGTGAAATCATCGGCTAACTTCTCCAACGCTTCGCCTTGAATCTTATAGGGGAGCCATTCGGTCTCAACGGGCTGGGCACCCAGTCGGTGATAGAACTCAATCGCCAGGGTGTTCCAGCCCAGCACTTGCCACTGCACACAGGGGTAGCCCCGTCGGCACGCCTGCTGAGCGACATACCCCATCAGCGCATAGCCGACTTGGTGCCCACGATATTCGGGTAGCACGAACACATCTTCCAGGTGAAGCGCGTAGCATCCGCGAAAGGTAGAAAACACAGGATAGTAGAGCGCATAGCCGATAGGCTCGCCCTCCCAAAGTGCTAACACCGCTTCGGCGGTGGCATGCTCACCGAAGAGAGCGCGCTCCAAATCGGCTTCCGACGCCACCACTTGGTCTAAGCGTTGCTCATACTCTGCCAGCGCACGGATGAGTTGGAGCAAGGTTCCAACCTCCGCGCGCTGAAGGGGTCGTATCGTGAGCGGTTCACTCGAAGACATAGAGCAGGAACTGAGCGATGCCGATGTCGCCGCGTACTTGGAGTTCACCTGAGTTGTAGGCGCTGAGGGCATCACGCTTGCCTGTGATGATGTCGATGAACACCTGCGCCGGCGCCAAGAGGGTCACTTGGGCTTCGTTCGGGTCGCCTTCCTTGCTGATGCTCGCCTTCCCATCGGCGATGCGCAGATAATATTCCCCGGCACCGTCCAGCACGATGCGATAGGTGGTCTTCAAGGTTCCCGCTCGGTCGGGGCGGAACCGCTGGAGGTACTTCTGGAGCTCCTGTTCAATCGGATTTTCCGCTTGCATCGCGCCGCCCGAGGTGCCTGCCATCGGGGTCATGTTCTCGCTCATCGCCCGGGCGGAAGCGACCATCGCCTCGCCAATCTTGGAGCCGACCGACATACTGCGCTCATAGTCATACAAGTCCAGCCAATAGTCCGCTTCAGCAAGGATGTAGCCCAGCTCATCGTTCGCCAGTCCGATGAGGAACACAGGGTCGCCGTATTTGCCCAAATTGCGCTTGAGCAAGATACCTACATTCGGCTGCACCTCGCCCGGCATGGTAAACAGCACAGCGTTGCCCAACCGAATCAGGTGCGATTCGGTGGTGACTTTGCCGTCGGCGAACGATGGACCCGGAGGGATAACGCCAACCGCCAGCGCTTGCTTGAATCGTTCGTTGTCCATCGTTACGGTGTAGGTCTGGCTCTTGTGTTCCAGTTTCACGGTGTCGGAGAAAGTTGCGTTGGCGATGGCTTCCAGCGCTTTGGTAGCGAGCGTGGTGCCGATTCGCTCTGCCTCTGCCCAGTTGCGCCCTTTCGGTCCAGTGTAGGATGGGTCAGGCGGTGGCGAAATCATCCCGCCGAGTGCGCCGTTCGCAAAGATTGCTACGCCGCCCCCACGGGATTCCACCGTCTGGTAGTACCAGTGGCAGAAGTCGGAGGTGAGCTGGTCGTTGTTGAGCACTTCGGGGTGGCAGGCGAAGTTGGTAAGCGTGGCGATGGGTTTACCGTCCGCCTTACTGCGCACTTGAAGCACCGCCACTTCGGTATCCAGAATCTCTTTGATGCGGTAGTTGTAGGAGATTCCTTCCGCTTGGGTCTTGGCGAAACCGATGGTAGCAGGCTGAAGTTTGGAAGCCGCTTCGTCGATAGTTTTTGCGACGGTCTCTATCACGAAGTTCACATACTCGTTGTCGCGCCCCGATTGGATGGGCGTGGGACCCCAAAGCCCGATGGTGTCCACCGAAGAGTGGACATGGGTGCAGGCGACGATGACACGGTTCGCTGGCACCGATTGGACGCGCTGGCGGATGCGCTGGACATCGTCGCGCAGGAGTCCCAGCAGGTCGCACACGGCGATTGCCACGCGCTCTTCACCCACTTGGAGTACGAGTGCCCGTACCCAAATGTCGTCGTGTACGCCACCGGTGTTGGGGCGATTGCTGGCATAGCCCGCAAGGTAGACCTGCTTGGTGGGAGTAATCTTATTGACCGCAGCACCTGCCTGCAGACCCTGCCCCATTGCAGACACTGCTATCACCGTCGTTAGCGTGAAAGCCATGATCTGTTTCATACGCACCTCCGTTCTACTCAGTGCGTTCCACAGGTGTTCCAAAGTTCCTGCTCCATTTGCGTGGGTCTGCGCTAAGACGGTACCTCTTCCAGCTCCTGTTGCAGGTAGCGTTCGCGTTGTTCTTGCGGCAAGGTACGCCAGATGAGGAACTGCTTACGCAGAATGTTCAGGAATCGGCGGTTCACCCGTTGCCAGTTGGCGATGTCACCGCTGAGGCGCGTGAGCGTGAGCTGAATATCGTAGACCCCGATGTAGTCCGTCGGCACAAGGTCAATCTGCACATGCTGGCTCACTCCCAGGTCAAATGGCGCAATCCATGCATCGCACTCAATCTGGTAAGCGGTGCCATGTTCGGTGGGATAGCTGGACTTGCGTACCGACTGCGTGATGAACTCTCCGACCGAATGTTCCTCATAGGCTTGGAACCACTCGGTGATGAACCCGCTCAGCCCCTGCGCTTGTACACTGGTGACGGAGAAAGGCAACGGGATATGCCAAGTGTCGCCCTCAGGTTCGGGCAGTTTCCAAGTGCGGTCTTCAGCAGGGGTAGCGACCTGCGCCGCTTTGCGTGCCGGGTAGATGGTGGAGAGCAGAACCACCGCCACGACCACAATCGTGGATAGCACCGCCGACATAGAGGAGAAGTTCAGGTACAGTTCGGGGAACCAGCCGGTGAGCACAATCACGCGTGCGGCGGTCTGGGCGACAAAGTAGCCCGCCACCGAACCCAACACGGCGTAGACGAGCGCCTCGGCGAAGAAGAGCATCGCCACATGGTTGGGGGCTAACCCAATCGCGCTGAAGATACCGATTTCGCGCACGCGCTCATAGACCGAGCCGAGCATCGTGTTCAGCACAATCATCGCCGCGATAATCATCGGCAGGATGACATACTCCAGCCCCTGACCGGAGGTGGCTTGGATGGTGCTGTAGCGCACGGTCTGGTCGCCCAGTCCGGCATAAAGGTTCAGTCCCAGTCTGGGCATCAGCTCGCCCTTGAGAATCTCGTAGACCTCGTCGCGTGTGGCGAACTCTATCGCCAGCGAGTAGATGTTCCCACCCAAGTTGATGACGGTGTCGTAGGGCATCACGACCACACTTTCGGGTTCCAAGTGGACATATTCGCGGAAACCGCCCTGCCCCCCTTGACGCCCTTGAGTTTGGAGCCGTTGCATCAGGATGAAGTCCACGGGGGTCAGCGGTTCGGTGTCCAGGTCGGCGATGCGTTTGAGTTGGGCGTTGTCCCAGATGCCGACCACCGTGTAGTCCTCGCCAGCGAAGTTGACGGTAGCGCGTCCGACCTCCTCGGGCTTGATGCCCAGCGCATCGGCGGCGTTGGCAGGCAGGACGAGCGCGTTGCGTTCACCTGGCTCCAGCCACCGCCCAGCGATTAAGGCTTCCTGCGGGCGTGAGACCTTCGCCTCTGCGGGGGTCATCCCGATAACCGCGCGGGCGCTGAACCGGCGGTCGGCACGGGTGAGCGTGATGAAGGCTTGCTCGCCAATCTGCGTGCCAAAGAACCATGCACGAGGCGCAACGGCACGCGTGGCACCGAACTCGTCATTCATCAGCCGATATGCCGACTCGCGCAGAGGTTGCCAGTCGGGTGTGCGCATCATGATGCCATTGTAGCGGGGTACCCCCGGCGCCGCGACCTCGTTGAAGCGCAACACATTCACGATGGAGGTGAACGACAGCACGATGAAAGTCACCAACACCAGCGAGAGGCTGGTGAGGAAAGTACGCAAGGCACGGCGGCGCATGTTGGACACGCCCAAGTTGAACGCCGCCGCAGCAACACTCATCCGCCCGACATCGATGCTGTGGGTGCCCGCGGTCTGCTTGCGGACGCGCTTGAGCTGCTCCTCAAACTTGCCCGAAATAAACACGCCCACAATCACCGACAGCGCGCCCATCGTGAACGCAATGAACACAATCACAGGGTTGCCCGTAATCTCGAAGGCGGGGTGGACATAGCGGAACAGCAGGAACACCACTACAAAGATGAGCGACGCTTTCACCAGCTGGCTCTTGAGGTTGGGCGAGCCGAATAGCAGACGCTCCATAAAGTAGGCGAACGGGATGAGCAGAGCCAGGTAGAAGATGACGCCGTTGACCACATCGTTGGCAGTGGCACGCACATCGGGATAGGCACGCGCCGAGTAGCCCCACGCCATTCGCGCATAGACATCCAGGCTGGCGTAGTCGCGCTCTGCCAACGCCTGCTGTGCCTTCTCCAAAGCGCCCTTCGCTAAGGTGTGCAGTTCGTCGATTCCCTTATTCACGATTCGGTGCTTTGCCAGCGTGCGGATACGGTGGTCGTTCAGGATGAACATGTCTTCCGCGACCCGCAACGCAGTGAAGGAGATGGTGCCCCCGCGTGCAATCAGGTCGCGCTCGGTGAGGGTTTTGGGGTCAAAGGTCGGCACGGTGAACCCCTGGGCTTCGCGTGGGTCGCCCCCCACAAGGTAGCCCGTGCCCTCAGGGTTATCGGGCGTGGCGTTCAGAAGTAGGAACCGGTCTGCCCCCGGACCCATGCCCATTTTGATTTTCAGGCGTGAGCCGGGCTGCGAGAAGATGACCGCC
>JBDNDR010000166.1:0-5092 GCA_046718995.1 Fimbriimonadales bacterium | reverse complement strand
CGATTGGATCGACCTCTACCAGATGCACCATGTAGACCGTGAGTGCCCGTGGGACGAAATCTGGCAGGCGATGGAACAACTCTATACGGAGGGCAAAATCCTCTATGTCGGCACCAGCAACTTCGCGGGCTGGCATATCACACAAGGACAAGAGATTGCCAAGCAACGCAACTTCTTCGGCATCATCTCCGAGCAGAGCCTCTACAATCTCAACGCCCGTATGATAGAGTTGGAGGTTCTGCCTGCATGCCGTGCTTACGGGATTGGGGTGATCCCTTGGAGTCCGCTGGCAGGAGGGCTGCTCGGCGGGATATTGAAGGGCGTACAGGAGGGGCGTCGGGCTTCTGAACGGGTACAGGAGGCGTTGGAGCGCAATCGCACCAAAATAGAAGCCTATGAGGCATTCTGCGAGGAGCTAGGCGAGCGACCCGCCGATGTCGCCTTAGCGTGGCTCCTCCACCAGCCGGGCGTCACGGCACCTATCATCGGACCCCGAACGATAGAGCAGCTCGATCAAAGCCTGCGTGCGTTAGAAATCCAACTGGACGAAAACGCTCTCAAACGGCTGGACGCAATTTTCCCTGGACCCGGCGGTCCCGCGCCTGAAGCGTACGCTTGGTGATTGGCTACTTCCCTGCCCATACCTCTGAGGATAGGGTGGGCAGGGGGACAGCAGTTTGCACATTGCCCTTCTCTTTCTACCCACCCTGAGGAGTCTGCCCCCACTTTCCGATAATCCCCTGCAGGAGGCAAGCATGTCGTTTCTTCAACGAATCTTAGGAGTAGGTAAGAGCCAGGCATACGACGAGGGCATTCGCAGTTTCGATGATGGCAAATTTGAGCAGGCGCTCCAGCTGTTCGAGCGCGCACTTACCGAGACCCGCGACTTGATGGTACAAAAGCTCGCTCGATTCTATGTGGCAGAGAGCCATGCTCATCTGGGGCAAGCTGCCCTGCGGCGAGGGCAGTACGAGATTGCAGTGGAACATTACAACCGCGCGCTGGAAATCCACCCGCACTACGCTGACCTACATTACCATATTGCCACCGCCTATCGCAAACTACGCAACTACGAGTTGGCGACCGCCCATATTCAGCAAGCCCTGAGCATCAACCCCCGATTTGCTAAGGCGGTGCTATTGCAAGGCATTGTGATGTACGAGACGGGTCAGCGTGAGCAAGGGATTGAGCGTATCCGCACGGCAATTTCGTTAGACGACAGCTTTGATACTCAACGCTTTGAACTGGCTTTGGAACATGACCACGCGGGGCGCTTTGAGCAGGTGGTGGCGCTGTTTGAAACGCTGGCATCCAACGGTACCGAAGATGCCCTCTATCACGCGCAGTTGGGCAACGACCTTTATAAGCGCGGATGCTTTGAGGAGGCAGTTGCTGAATATCGCAAGGCGCTGGCAATCCGCCCGAACTTTGCGGACATTCGCAACCACTTAGGGATGGCGTTGCTGGCAATGGGGCGTGAGACCGAGGCGATTGAACAGTTCCAGCGAGCGATAGAGATTAACCCGCGCTATGTGGAGGCACGACTCAACTTAGCGATTGCCTACCGCGACCTCGGAGATACCGAAGCGGCGCGCGAACAGTATATCGCCATCTTAGAGATTGACCCCGAAAATACGCTGGCGCGCAACGCACTGACCGACTTGGCAGCCTAACGCGTATGGCTATACGGCGCCCGATCGAGTGAGAGTCGCACCTGCTTGCCTCCCTTCCTGACGGTGAGCTCCACCTCGGAAGGGCGCGCCTTTTCGGGCAGGGTCAGCCGCCATGTGGTCGGCGTCGGACGCTCCACCCGTACCGCCTGGCGCTTCACTGTAGCAGAAATCTGGGTTCCGCTGGATACCTCGCCCTCCAAACGCTGAGCGGTCTGGCGCGTCCAGACAATAAACGGCTCGCCCCGACTGAGCGCACGCATATACGCCACCATCGCCTCCACACTCTGGCTGTCCATCCCAACGGCGCCGGGCATGCTGGCGACCATTTCGCGCAGGTCACTCTCAGTGGAATACTTCTTCTCAAAGTTGAGGTCGAAACCGCTCCCCTCTTTCCCATGGCAGGAGCTACATTTCCGCTCGTAGTGGCTGACCACTTCAATCGGTGCAGGTCGCCCTCCCGCAAGCGCAACACCCAGAACCAGACAAACTACCAAGCCCAAGCTAATTGCCTTGCGCATTTGCCGTTCTACCTCCGTTCCAAGAGATTCGATAGATGCGTCGGGTCGTATCGCAAGTGAACAGTATGGAGCCATCGGGTGCTTCGGCACAGTCCACAGGACGCGCCAGCACCCTGGAATTGCCTTCCAAAGTCTTCACGATGGTGAGCGAGCCGTAAGGACGCCCCGTAACCTCGTCAAAGAGTACCCGCTCCACGCGATAGCCGTCGGGCTGTACGCGGTTCCAAGAGCCTCGGCAGGCAACGAACATGTCCCCTTTGTGTCCCGGAAAATGGTCTTTGGTCAGGAAGGTGAAGCTGTTCGCCGCCCAGTGCGCGCCGAACGCCCAAGCGGGTGGCTCGGTCTTATCTGCCAACTCCACAATGTCTTTACGGTTGTGGAACTCAATACGCGGTAGTTTATTGCCCGTGATGAAGGGGTGCCCATAGAACTTTCCCTCTTGATAATGGTTCAGTTCGTCGGGCGGATTGTAATCGGTAATCGGCTGAAAGCGTCCGGGGTTCTCGCCGAGGGTGCGTCCGAACCAGTCGCTCCCGTGGTCTACGCCCCAGACCTCGTCGGTGCCCGGTCGGAGGCGGAGTTTCTCCGTGTTGCGCACACCCGAAGCGAACAAGGTCTTACCAGTACCATCTTTGTTGAAACGCCAGATTTTTTGGCGCTCCGTTTCGGTCTCATCGTTGATGTTGCCAGCATCGCCGATGCCTGTGTAGATGTAGCGGTCTGTCACCAAAATCGGTCGCCACCAGTGTCCGCCTCCCTTCGGCAGTTTACCGTCAGGGATTACGGTCTCTACCTCGTCGGCTTTGCCATCGCCGTTGAGGTCGCGTGCTTTGTGGATTGCGCCCGATTGGGTGAACCAGAGCCATCCGTCGGCGAAGTGCATCCCATGCACGGTCGGGTAGCCGCTCACAAAGGTATTGACCACCTCATAGCGATTACCCCGCAGGCGCAGGGTGAGGATGTCTCCCCGCTGCGGGCGACTGAGATAGAGATTGCCCTTGTCATCAAACTCCATAAAGCGCGGGTTGTCGATATTCTCGGCGACAAGGTCTACCCGATAGCCCGGACGAACCCAAAAGTTGGGCACTCCGGGTCCACGAACACCCGCTGGGAGCGCTCGTTCGGTGGCAGTGGGAGTTGTGGCTTGAGGGGTGGCTCGTGGTGTAGAGCCACGCTGTGCCGTCAGACAGCCGAAAATCACCAACACAAACAAAGCGGTTCCAACGCCAGCACCAACACTGCGAATCATAATGCCCAATTGTACCCAGCGCTGTACCTGCGCGGGTCAGAAGGGGTAGGTATAATCCAGTCGTAGCGTATAGGGAGGCAAATATGGCAACTGGAACTTATGACGCAGATGTAGTCGTTCTCGGTGCCGGTCCGGGCGGGTATGTCGCCGCGATACGGGCTGGGCAACTGGCGAAGGAACATGGTGGGACTGTGCTGTGTATTGAGCGCGAGTTTCTGGGTGGCACCTGCTTGAATTGGGGCTGTATCCCGAGCAAGGCGATGATTGCCCACGCAGAGCGCTATCAGCATGTGCTCCACGCCAAAGAGATGGGCATAGAGATAGACGGCACAGTGCGCTACGATTTCGGGAAGATGCAAGCCCGCAAGGATAAAATCGTTCAGACCCTGCGCGGCGGTATCGGAATGCTCTTCAAAAAGAATGCGGTTCAATCGTTAGAAGGCTTCGGACGGCTGATTGACCCCCACACCATCGAAGTCACCAAAGCCGATAACACCCGCCAGCAGATTCGTGCCAAGAACATCATTCTTGCCACTGGCTCCAGCGTGATGAAAATCAATATCCCCGGCTTGGAAGGCGAGAATGTGTGGACCAGCGACGATGCGGTGTATGCGCCATTCGTGCCTGAAAGCATGCTTATTCTCGGTGCGGGCGCAGTGGGGGTGGAGTTCAGCTATGTGTTCAACGCGCTCGGCTCTAAAGTGACGGTGGTGGAGATGATGCCCCAAATCCTGCCCACCCACGATGAGGAGGTCGCTAAGGAGGCGGAACGCGCCCTCAGCCGACAGGGTATCACCTTCGTGACGGGTAGCACGCTCAAATCCGCCGAGCGCGTGGGCGATAAATGGGTCTGTCATGTTGAAACCCCGAAAGGCACCCAGTCGTACGAAGTGCAGGTCGTGCTGATTGGCGTGGGGCGCAAGCCGAACACCGAAGGCATCGGTCTGGAGACGGTCGGTATCCAGATGAATAAACGCTGGATTGCCGTGGATGAGATGATGCGCACGAACCTCCCCCACATCTATGCGATTGGCGACATCACGGGGATTGCTCCCCTCGCCCATGTCGCCAGCGCGCAGGGCATCGTGGCGGCGGAGAACTGCTACGGCGCCGAGCGACGCATGGACTACCGTGCTATCCCGAATGTGGTCTATACAGTGCCCGAAGTCGCTGGGGTTGGACTGACCGAGCAACAGGCGCGTGAGCAGGGCTACGAGGTACGGATTGGGAAGTTCTCGCCCCGTATCCTTGGGCGTGCGATGGCAGTCGGTGAGCAGTTCGGGCTGGTGAAGGTTGTGGCAGAGGCAAAATATGGTCAGGTGCTGGGCGTGCATATCTGCGCCAGCCACGCCAGCGACCTCCTGCAAGAGGCAGTGCTCGCCATCAAGTTGGAAGCCACACTGGATGAGATGGTGGACACCATTCACCCGCACCCGACGATGGTGGAAGCGCTGATGGAGGCGTTCCACGACGCTGCGGGACACTGCATCCACAAAGCTTAAAAAGCGGATGGGGGGATTGCATCGGCAGTCCCCCCATTTTGTTGGTTGGAAGTAGTGGCAGACTACTTGACTTCCACTTTGGCGCCGGTCTCTTCCAGCTTCTTCTTGATGTCTTCGGCTTCTTCCTTGCTGACGCCCTGCTTGAGGGGT
>JBDNDR010000165.1:0-5121 GCA_046718995.1 Fimbriimonadales bacterium | reverse complement strand
CCTGCGTCGTTTGTACATCATCATCCTCCTTTCGGCGTCGAAACGCCGAATCTAATTATACCTTAATTTTGCTGTTTTGGATGAGTGGGGTAGTGCTAGGTGCCCCTGCGTGTAGGGGGAATCTACGGATGGGGTTATCAAACCTCACCCCCAGCCCCGCTCCGCAAGCAGAGAGGGGAGTCCCGCACTGCCCCTAACCCGTCATGCGGAGCGTCCGCGAAGCATCTCAGTGTTTCACCTCACCCCCAGCCCCTCTCCGCAAGCAGAGAGGGGAGTCGTTCCGTCCATGTCGAACATCCCCACCCCGTTATGCTGAGCGTTCCCTCACCGTCATGCTGAGCGAAGCGAAGCATCTGATTGAGACCCTTCGCCTGCGGCTCAGGGTGACGAAAGGGGAGATGGCTCAGGGGGACGAATATGGGACTTAGGGCATGCCCCACCCCGTCATGCTGAGCGTCCGCGAAGCATCTGATTGAGACCCTTCGCCTGCGGCTCAGGGTGACGGAAGTGGCTCAGGGTGACGGAGGAGGCTCAGGGCATGCCCCACCCCGTCATGCTGAGCGGAGCGAAGCATCTCTAAGACCCTTCGCCTGCGGCTCAGGGTGACGGAAGTGGCTCAGGGGGACCAAAGGGGAGATGGCTCAGGATGACGAAGGAGGGACTTGTGCTTTCAAAAGGACAACCCAGTACGACTATCGCTTGCTAACTGGGGAATCGGCATCTGCAGGAACCAACTCGATTTCAAACAGCCGACTCCATAACTTGCCCGTGACGAAGAGGCGTTTATTCTGCTTGTCGTAGGCGATGCCGTTGAGCACATCGGCATAGAGGCGGTCTCGCTCAGGCAAGAGATTGACCAGCCCTTCTAAGTCGACCCAGCCCACGACTTCACCCGTTTTGGGCGAGATACGGGCAATCATGTCGGTCTGCCAGATATTAGCCCAAATCTCCCCCTCGATGTACTCTAACTCGTTCAGGTTGCGCACTGGGGCGCCGTTCGCATGGACTTTCAGTTGACGCACCACCCCAAAAGTGTCTGGGTCGCGGAAGAACAAAGTATCCGAACCGTCGCTCATAATCAGGTGCTTGCCGTCGTGGGTGAGTCCCCAACCTTCGCCCGTGTAGCGATGTTCGGTGATATTGCGGAACGAGTCGCGGTCATAGACGAAGGCGACCCCATTCTTCCATGTGAGTTGATAGATTCGGCTGTTGAAGAGGGTAATCCCTTCGGCGAAAATCTCTTGACTGAGCCGACGGATTTGAAGCACCCTGCCCGTTCGCAGCTCTACTTTGCGGAGTGAGGAGCGCCCTTCTAAGCCTGTGCTTTCGTAGAGCCAGCCGTTGTAATATTCCAAGCCCTGCGTGAACGCTTCACGGTCGTGGGGATAGGTGTTGACTACACGGTAGCCATAGGTCGGGATGGGTTTTGAGGCAGGTTTGGGGGGCGAGTCTTGAGCCGTCTCGGGTTCCGAGGGCGGGGTCGGCTGAGCGGTCGTGGTGGAGCTATCCGGGGCTTGGCACCCGAATAGCCAGACCAACCCAACTGCCCCCATCATCAGTCCCAAGTGTCGCTTCATCTTAGGGGATGACCTTATTCAGCGGATACTCCACCAGCCCTTCGGCACCGGCGCGTCGCAGGCGTGGGATGAGGTCGCGCACAGTGCGTTCCTCGATGATGGTCTCCACCGCGTACCAGCCCTTATTGCTCAGGGGCGATAGGGTGGGGTTGCGTAGTGCGGGAAGCGTACTCAGCACTTCGTCGAGGTGGCTCTCGTGGACATTCATCTTTAGCCCGACCAGCGCGCCCGCGTTCAGGGCACCTTGAAGCATCAGGGCGATATTTTCCAGTTTCTCGCGCTTCGGTGTCTCCGCCCAACTGGCGTGGTTCGCTATTAGGCGTGTGGTAGAGTAGAGAAGCACCTCCAGAATCCGCAGATTATGGGCGCGCAGGGAGCTCCCGGTCTCAGTGTTGACCACAATCGCGTCCACTAAGTTGGGGACTTTGACCTCGCAGGCGCCCCACGAGAACTCCACATGCGCCGACACCCCGTGTTGCTGGAGATAGCGCTCGGTCAGGCGCACATATTCGGTGGCGATGCGCTTGCCCTGCAGGTCTTGCACCGATTGAATGGGCGAATCGTTGTGTACGGCGACCACCACACGGATGGGGTTGCGCGTGTTTTTGGAGTATTGCAGTTCCATCACCTCGTGGACATCGGCTCCGCAGTCTTGCACCCAGTCGTAGCCTGTA
The DNA here is from genome assembly GCA_046718995.1 of Fimbriimonadales bacterium. Lineage (GTDB taxonomy): Bacteria > Armatimonadota > Fimbriimonadia > Fimbriimonadales > GBS-DC > CAKZQI01. The sequence goes on along the minus strand of JBDNDR010000165.1, from coordinate 2,870 downwards.
ATCCCAGCGTCGAGTACGCCCTCTTGCACATAGAGGGGAATCTCTTGGGGACGCAGCAGCACCGCCTCAATCTCTGGGTCATCCGAGACCGGTTCGTAGGAGCGTCCCGAAGGCACATGGAACTGCCAGCCCGCTTTGCGGAAGAGGTTGAAGGTGGCTTCTTGGAGACTGCCCTTCGGCAAACCGAGTTTGATTTTGGTACTCATCGCTTCAAAGTATACCCGCCCGTGGCAGGGATGGAACCGCTCGCCCCGAACAGAGAAGCTATGCTCTCAGGTGTGCCAGTGATTCGGGCAGAGGTGATGCGCGACTTAGACCGGGCGACGATTGAGGTGGACGGTGTGCCCTCGATTCTCTTGATGGAGCGTGCTGGGTATGGCGTATTCCAGAGGCTGTGTGAGTGGTTTGCCCCAATCGGCGGGCGTCATGTGGCGGTGCTGGTCGGCAAGGGCAACAACGGGGGAGATGGAATGGTCGTAGCACGCTATCTGCACGAAGCGGGCGCAAGAGTCCATCTGTGGCTCACCTGCGACCCCAGCGAGTTTCAAGGCGACCCTGCCATCCAGTGGCGCATCGTGCAGGGGATGGGCATCCCAGCCTTGCCTGTGCCTCCCCACCCCGACCCTGGACTGTTCCGCGATGAGGAGGTGCTGGTAGATGCCCTGCTGGGTACGGGGACAAAGGGCGAAGTGCGTGAACCACTTGCCTCGCTCATCCGTGCGGTCAACGAATCGGGGCGTCCGATTGTGGCGATTGACCTGCCTTCGGGCTTGGATGCCGACACGGGCAGAACGGGCGGTGTGGCTATCCGAGCGACCTATACCGTCACGATGGCGTTGCCTAAGTTGGGGTTCTTCCAGAACGACGGTCCGCGCCTGGTGGGTAAGTGGGTGGCAGTGCCGATTGGGGTACTGCCCCAGCGTTTGGAATCGGTGGATGCCAGCGCCTACCTGCTCAGCGATTCGGAAGTGTGTCGTCTGATTCCGCCGTTGCCCCCCGATGGACACAAGGGCACGCGTGGGCATCTGCTGGTGGTGGGCGGCTCGTTGGGCATGGCAGGGGCACCGGCGCTGGCAGGGATTTCGGCGTTGCGCGTGGGCACTGGGTTGGTGACCCTTGCAGTACCTGCGCGCGTTCAGCCCCAGACCGCCAGCTTCTATCCGGAGCTGGTGACCTTGCCTCTACCCGATGATGACCAAGGCGTGCTGACGGTGGAGGGCGTGCGCCGACTGCAAGACCGGCTTGCTCGGTTCGATGTGTTGGCGCTCGGTCCCGGTTTGGGGCTGGCAGAGCCGACGGGTAAAGCCGTGTTGGAACTTTTGGCACTCTGGAGCGCGCTGGAGCGTCCGCTGGTGGTGGATGCGGATGGCTTGAACTGGTTGGCACGGCTCGGTGGCGAATTGCCTCTGCCCAGCCAGACGATTCTGACTCCCCACCCCGGCGAAGCAGGACGCCTTCTGGGCATAGAGACCTATCAGGTTCAAGAAGACCGATTGGGGGCTGCGCTCTGGCTACGCGACCGCTACCGCGCTACGATTGTCTTGAAAGGTGCGAATACGGTGGTGGCAGGCACCGAGTCGGAAGTGCCCTGGATGGTGCCGATTGCCGAACCGAGTCTGGGTACAGGCGGTTCGGGCGATGTGCTGACTGGCGCGATTGCAGGGTTGTTGGCACGAGGCTTAGCATCGCTCCAAGCGGCGTTGGCAGGGGTCTATCTCCACGCCGAGGCAGGGGTTCGGCTCAACTGTTCGGGACGCCACGCCTACACCGCCGACGACCTGAGCCGTGCGTTGGCGCCTTGAAAAGTAGGCACTATTGGGTAAGCCCCTTAGAGCGCCTAACAAAACCTTCTTCGGCGAGGTATGGAGACTGTGCGTTTACTCTCTCCTACCCTAACTCGGTTTCGGTTCCCCCTGCCTTAGGGGGAACCTGACGGAGGGGGTCAAGTTTACCCCCACCCTTCCCTCCCCCTAGACGCAGGGGGAGGGAAGCATCGTGGTTTGTGGCACGGTCAACCGAGGTTAGGAGATGCTTTGCTGGAAATGGCTCCGAACCCAGGTTTGTTAGGCGCTCTTACAACCTCGCTCAGGGTAAGGCAAAGAAATTCTGCCCTCTGCCAACTTATCATGGCGCAGTCTTAACCTTCTCTTAAATTACGAGGGGGTATCCTTCAAGCGGGTTCAATACCCGAAAGGAGGCAACGCTTATGATGAAAAGTACTCTATGGCTGGCAGTCGCGGGACTGCTTCTGACGACGACCTCTGCCCAGGTCGTGCTGGGCGATGGGAAGGGTAAAGTGCGCGCGACCAATGAGCTCGCCGGTATTAGCGCAAATGAGTTGCCACTCCAGTGGAGCCGGCGCGACTTCCAAGATGCACGCAACAACGAGTCGTTTGGCTTCTGGCCCGCTTACACAATTCAAGTCAATCAAAACCTGTTTGACTGGAGCGGGCAGAGCGTCGGCTTTAGCCCCGATACCAGTCCCGTCACAATCACCACCGTGCCCAGTCTAACAAGCTTGGGCTGGCCCGCAACTTTCACCGTTCCTGCGTACCTGTTCCGTCAAGGTGGCGCTTACACAAACCGGAGCAACAATGGCGACCACGGTGTGGAAGGCACGGTCTGGATTAAGTACGAACTGGACGATAGCAACACCAACGGGTGGAGCGTGCGCCAGGTGCAAGTGTTCGCTTGGGATGTGCGCGACCTGATTCACCGCCCTGCAGATACGAAGACCCGCCCCTTCTCCGACACCGCAGCGCCTTACCAAATCGACATCTATGTCGCCAGCGCGGACACCAACCCCTCCGCCAGCCCTGTGGGCAACCCCGACTGGACGTTCGTCGGCACGCTTAGCAAGGCGAACGGTA
>JBDNDR010000164.1:0-5128 GCA_046718995.1 Fimbriimonadales bacterium | reverse complement strand
ACCAAAACGGGGTGCGTACTCTCGTTGAACTGGTGGCATCCCGGACAGTGCGTATCGCAGGCAACGCCTGCGGTATCGCAACACCCACCCGCGCTTTGGGAAGCACAGCAGGAGAGTGTCTGGGTTGCTCGGCAACAGCTGACCTGGAGCTTGCCCGAACACGCGCAGAAAGCGAGCCACACCCCACCAATCGGGGCGAGCGTGAGCAGAATTGCCCAGAGCGTAGACCACGCCCAACGCTTTGCGCGCGTCATCATAGAGGATTATACCACTTCTTGTGAAACTCTAATTGGTAATGGAACCGACACAGCCCAGGTTCCCCATCGGGCGAACCTTCTTCTTGGGCGCAATGTTTATGGGAATGGGGATGGTTCTGCCCATCTTCAACCACTTCGTCCCTATTTTCCTCAAGGAGATGAACCTCAGCGCCACGCTGATCATGTTCGTGATGACCTGGGACAACTATATCAATATGTTCCTCCAGCCGATTGTGGGCACGCTCTCCGACCGTACGAACACGCGTTTGGGGCGTCGCAAGCCGTGGGTGCTGGGAGGCGCACCGATTGCGGGCACGGCGTTCGCTTTGGTGCCTTTTATGCCCAGCGCACCGATGGTGATGCTCACGCTGTTTATGACCAACTTCGGAAACGCACTCTTTCGCTCGCCCGGCGTAGCCTTGATTGGTGACCTCTATCCGTCAGAACAGCGCAGTCTCGCCAACGGGATTATCAACCTCATGTTGGGGGTCGGGGCGGTGCTGGCGTATTTTCTGGGGGGTGTGCTGTACGAGCAGTTCGGACGCTCTGCGCCCTTCTTTTTTGGAACCTCTATGATGGGGCTGGCGCTCCTGATTGCGCTTCTATTTATCCATGAGCCGCGCCAGCCAATCGGGCAGCCCGAAGAGGCTGAGGCAGGCTTTCTGGAGAGCGTGAAGGGGCTTCTGTTCGCCAGCGACCGTTCCACGCGCTGGATGCTCGGAGCAATCTTGGCGTGGTTTATGGGGTTCACCGCGATTGAGGCGACCCTCTCGCTCTTCGGGCAGAGAGTGCTGGGTGTCGAGCCGGGGCTGATGGGCAGGATTGTAGCGTTGTTGCCTCTCACTTTTGTGCTGTGTGCATTGCCGAGTGGACTGCTTGCCACGCGATTTGGGCGGCGTCCCATCATTCTGATAGGGATTGGCGGGCTGGTCTGCCTGATGACCTACGGCTACTTTGTGGAGAATGTGGCGATGATGGTCGGCTTTCTGGTGCCTGCGGGGCTGTTTTGGGCGTTGATTAATGTGAACTCGCTCCCGGCTCTCTACGATACGGCGCCCCACCTAAGGGCAGGGATTATGACCGGGATGTACTACTTGGCGTCCAACCTCTCGGCTGTGTTAGGACCTCAGTTGGCAGGCGTGCTGATCGACCGATTGGGGGATAACTATCGGGTCGTCTTTGCATACGGTGCGGTCTTTATGGCGATGGCAGGGTTTTGCATGAGTCGCGTGCGGGTGCGTTGAAGGCGGAGTGCCCTCCGCCGTGTTCTGGGGCTTGCTTGCGAAGCGACGGTCAGGGCATCTCAGTCCGATAGTTGCTCGACTCTCGGGTCTCGAACGCACCTCAGGGCTTCGAGTCGGATACTGGTTTGTCCGCATCAGGCTCTTTGGGCTTTGGAGCTATGCTGGGAAGCGCAAGGGGGTAGCGTGCCGAGACGGTTTTACTCAGCCCAAAATGGAAGACATATTCACGCAGGGGCTTATTCTCAGCGTGAAGCGTTTGAGCCTCTTGATCATTGTCGGGCGAGCCTTCTAATGTAATCACGACCGTCTCTTGGTTCCATCGGTCAAGGAAGAAAGCGAGCTCCGCTTCAGCTTCAGGAGCGTAGAGGAGTTGGATCGAGTTCAGCCATTCGCTTGTTAGGCTACGCCAATCCCATAAGGCAATCTCTACTGCCTCCCAAAATAGGCGCTTCTGGAGTGTGCTGAGCTGATTGTAAAAGAGCGGTAGCGCATCTAAGGCGTTTTGTTTCTGCTGGGGTGTCAAACTCGCCCAAAAGCGTAGCGCTGGAAGGCTCTGCTTGAGCGGATTGCTATCAAAACAGACCGCATGGGTCGTATCGAGCAGTCTGAGTCGAGGTGGATTGACAAAGCGCTGTTCTTGTTCGGGGGTGAGCTCTATCGCCAGTTGTGCATAATCATCTAAGGTCAGCCCACCTTCAGTGCGTGCCCGCTCTTCGAGGGGCGCAATAACCGGCTCGGGCAGTTCGCTCAGGCGCAAGAACGCCGCTGAGGGGTAGCGTACCATCAGGTAGCCATCACGATATGTAAAATCGTATCCCCTCATAGCGGATGTTTCGGTAACCCAGCGGTTCAGTGTTTGCCCCTGCGAGGCAAGCGGCACATTCCACGAGGGGCGTACACGAAACGCTTGGGCAATAATCGCGACCTCACACCGTTCTGCTAACCATTCTAAGATTTCAGCGAGCGTGCAGGAAGCGGGTTGTAAGCAGCACTTGGGTTCGCCCGGTTTGGTTTGGATAGGCAGCGCAGGGAGGTTCGCTGGCTCAGGCGAATCGCCCGGAATCACTTCATCGTAGGCGATAGGTTCCTCGATCTGGCTCGTCTCCACCCAAAATGTCTCCGCATCTTTGTAAGCGACCAGGTAGCAGTTAATCACCTGTTGATGCGGGTTATAGCGAATGTAGCAGTAGAAATCGGTAGGCAAATCCGAAGGTTCAAGGGTTTCCGCAGTAGAGCCACTGGGTAGGTTTGTTAGCGATTGGGTATAGCGATATTGGGCATACCAAGCGCGCACTTCGGGTGCCAAGATTGCCAATTTGGGATGGGCAGGGTATTTTGCGAGGAAGGGCGTCCCCTGCCAGAAGTTCTGCCACTGGGCAGGTGTCCACTGTGCCGAAAGCCGTCCCAAGAGATAGTTTGGTAGTTTGCTGACAAGTTCCAATTGGTAAAGCAGGTCGGCGATTTGCGTCATTTTATCTTGCCAGCCCTCTGGTTTTCTTGCTTCGATGGCTTGGCGTTCTTGGATAAGTCGCTGATACTCGGCGATGAGTTGGTCATAGGAGTACTGCGTGGCGGTGCGTTGCAGTGCTCGCAGCTTACTTTCAAGCCGTTCACGCTGTTGGTGTCGGCGCTTCTGTTCTGCACGCTCCTCCTCGGTGCGCTGTTTAGAGCGCGCAATGAAGTAGCCCTCGTTTTTAGCGGTCTGCCATTCCAGCCCCAGCACTGCCACTGCGTGCTTCATGACTTCCCAAGCAGGCTTTTCTTTCACGAAGAGGGTCAGCTTCTCTTGCTCGAACGCCTTATCAACTCCTAAGGGGACTTTCGTCTTCTCGGCAAGTGTTTTCACAAAATCGCGTAGGTTAATGATTTTGGCTTGGAAGGTCACCAGCTGTTGGAGTCTTTCGTCCGACTGCAAATTGGGCGGTTGGTTCTGGGTATACCCCGCCCACCCAAGAGCCAGAAGTAGACTTACCAGCACGCTTCTCAAAGGCATTCTATCCCCCTTTCCCGACGGGTGTGCTTCCCACCCTGTAGGGCGGGAAGCACTGAACGGGTTCTAATAGGGCCCGACGATGCGAACCGCGTCGGCGATCACAACGAAGCCTGAGGGCGCTGTGGCTCGTAGGTACACATTCCCGCCACCTTGAGGGAAAGTGAATCGCCCCAAGTAGACCCATCTTCCGCCGTTCGTCTGTTGGTTGACCGTGAAGACCGAAGTACCGTTCGCATGAGCCACTTCGTAACGCGCTTGGGTGCTTCGGTTCGTTCCCTGACTCCACCAGACATACACATCATAAGCCCCGCTTACTGGTGCGTTAAGAAACCAGCGAGCAAACGCCGTTGAAGAGGGGGAAGTGCTCGTCCAGTAGTAGCTGGAGCCGTATTTATCGGTCGCCATCGTAGCGTATTGCCAAGTGCCCGAGACCGAGAAGTTGGCGCTGGTGTCATCGATCACCACATCCCAAGGCACGACTTGGATGTTGAAACTCACGATGGGACCAAACCAAGTCACACCCTCTTGCACTAACTGGTAGACTTCGGTGTAGGTGCCATAGGTACGCGGTCCGGTAAGCACGAAGGTGAAAGTGCCCTGCGCTCCGGGACTGGTGGTGGCTCCCACATTGGCGGGTCGGTTCGGGGCAATCCACGAGCCTGAGGTGAAGAAAGGACTGCTCCGGTCCTGCGGGTTCTGAGTGCCCAAGCGCACCGGATTGGTGCCACTGGGCGACCAGGTGGTTCCACCCGTGTTGTTGAAGCGCAAGACCGCAGTCAGTCGCTCTCCGGGGCGAATCTGGGTAGGGAAGCTTCCACTTGCATAGCTGGCGTTGGGCACCGCACCCGTAACCAAGCTCATATAGTAGTTCCAGTCCCAATAAGGTCCTGGATCGGTGTGGGTTGCGCCGGGTACCTCCACATGCCCGATGATGTACTGGCGTGTCTTGGGAATTCCGAAGCGATCGCACAAGAACCGGGTCAAGTCGGCTGAAGAGCGATACATTGCGGTGGTGAACCAGCGAGGGTCGTTGACCCAACCCTCATGCTCATAACCGATGGACTGGGTGTTGTAAGTCCAGTTGCCAGCGTGGTAGGCAATGTCCTTGTGGCGCACCATCTGAGTGATTGCGCCATCGGAAGAGCGGATTACATAGTGGGTACTGACTCGTGCACTCGGATTTTGGAACCACGAGATGGTTCCCGAATAAGTTCCCTGGGCGACATGGAGAATGATATACCGGATGGGATGGCTGGACGGACGGTTCGCAACCGTGTAGTTATTACTGTGAGCAGGAACCCAGCTAGCACCGGGATACTCGGCTTGCGCGTTGACCGCAGAGAGCAAGCAACCAACAATCAGCGTAGCTATAAGGCTTCTTACGCTTCGCATCACATGCCTCCTTGCTTGAACAAACTGGGCACTCTAACGGATGCCCAAGTAGTAGTACCTGCTCACCCTTCAGACTCCTGCCAAAAATTCACGGACTGTCTTCGATTCGAAAGTGCAGGTTTTGCAGACCTGCTGGTCTCTTGGGCAGGCGTGGCGTGAGTTCAGCTCAGCCCGATAGTTGCTCGATTCGGGCTTTGAGGCGGGCGTGGCGTTCGAGTAGTCCGCGTTCCTGTTCACGGGTC
>JBDNDR010000163.1:0-5137 GCA_046718995.1 Fimbriimonadales bacterium | reverse complement strand
CCCTGCCACCGCAAAGACTTGAACTCCTCCTACTCTAACTGGAGTGCGTGGCTAACCGTCTCACGCAGTTGGAACCCACGCTTGAGGAACTCCTTCACGAAGGTATGCCCGCTCATAGACTGTTCGTAGGGCACCGTCCCGCGCGGAACTGTCCCGTTCGCCACGCCGATTGCGATGATAGACGCGGCGAACCCTGTGCAACGCTCCATTGCTGTGAAGCCTGTCGTGTCGTCGTGATAATCGATGAACTGAACGCTGACCTCGTAGGGTGCGCCGTCTTTCATCCCCGAACCGTAGGCGTAGACCACAATCAGGTCTTTCTCCTCCGGAAAGTCTATCTTGGGTGAGATGACCGTCGCTGTGAACTGGCGGGGCGAGATGTGAGCCTCGCCAATCTGGATGGGTTGCTCGTCAAAGAAACCCAGATCGCGCAGGGCGCGCATTGTGTCCCAGTGTCCCGGGTAGCGCAGGGTCTTATAGTCATACTCGCAGACCTTGCCCGCTAAGGTGTAGGGCGCGGTGGAGGTGCCTCCAGAGGTGGGGGCGGCTTCCAGCATCCCCAACCCCTCAATCTCCAGGCACTCTACATCGTCCATCGTGGGCACATAGGTCGGTTTCCCCTCGTGGAGAATGAGCGCCTCGCCCGTGTACTCCGAGATGACGCCAATCATGTTGAACACGAGCTTGTAGCCCAGCGGTGGGATTGGGTTCTGGGGCAGTCCGCCACAGCGCAGGCGGATTTCGTGGCATGTGTCCATCTTCTCCATACAGTACAGCCCCAGATGGTTCACCATTCCAGGCGCCAGCCCACAGTCAGGCACGAGGGCAATCCCTGCCTTCTTCGCTTCCTCATCATGCTTGCGGAACTCGTGCCAGAACCATTCGGGTTCGTTGCCCAAATCAATAAAGCTGCGCTTTGCCTCCAGCGCGTGCTGAATCAGGCGCATATTCATCTGCCAAGGCACAGCACTGATGACCACATCCACCGACTCAAAAAACGCCAGCACTTGCTTATGGTTCAAAGCGTCCACCTGCTTGGGAAACACGATGTCCTGTCCCAGCAGTTGGTTGACCCATTCGGCTTTTTGAGCCGCGCGCTCCACATCGATATCGGCTAAGATGATTTGTTCTGGGTTGCCGAACCGCGCCAAGTCGTAAGCGATGGCGGGTCCTTGCATACCAGCTCCCAAAATAGCGTACTTCGTTTTGCTCATCCTATTTCCCTCCGTAAAGTATGGTGAGGCGCCGAGGCGTATTAAAAACAGGGGGTCGGCGCCGACCCCCTGCGTAGAGTATACCCGACTCGCCAAGCCTTAGCGGATGAGCTGTAAGACCGCCTGGGGCGCAGAGTTCGCCTGACCCAGCACGGACATACCCGCCTGCTGGAGGATTTGGAACTTGGTGAACCGGCTGATCTCCTCGGCGAAGTTCGTGTCGCGGATGGCAGACTCGCTTGCCGTGAGGTTCTCCTTCGCTACTGCCAGTGAGCGCATGTTACTTTCCAGAATGTTCTTCTGGAAGGCACCCATATCTCCGCGCAGTTTGGAGACCTGAGCAATCGCCGCATCAATCACCTTCAGCGCTTCGGTAGCATTGACAGTAACATCAATTTCTGCCAACGAGCCGAATGTGGTGGACGCTGTGGTTCCCAACTGGTATGCGGTCATGTCGTTGATGCCAAAGAAGGCTTTCTGACCCGCGTTACCACCGATTTGGAACTCCAGCTGGCTGGCGCTGGTGTTTGCAACGGCACCCGGAGTAAGGCTTGCATCGTTGCCTGCCTCGCGGAGCGTGATGACATTCCCCTTCTCGTCGGTGAGCCGCAACCCCGAATCTCCCTGACTACGCCCCCCTGTGAACGCCACAGTTGCAGTTGCCGTACTGCCGTTCGCAAGGTAAACAGAGAAAGTGGCTGTTGCAGTGGCATCAACGCCAGCGCTCACAGTCTGGTTACCAGCACTTGCGAAGAAGAAGTTCGCCCGTGAGGTGCTGATGGTGAAATTATGCTGCGATCCATATTCAACAGCACGAAACTCCACCACTCTGGTGCTATCATTGAACTGGGCGACTACTCCAGTAACACTGCTCGCAGCGTTGATGCGGTCAAGAAAGCTTCCCAAAGTCTCGCTTCCATCGGTTGTGAAGCTGACACCGTTGATGACCAAAGTACCGGGCACATTGGTGCTTCCAACAGCGTCCGACACCAAACTGGCGAGCGTTGTACCGGTATTGAGTGCTGCGGAACTGATGTTCGCCTTCGTTGCGGCTGTGGTGACATCCAAAGTGACGGCTCCCGAAGCGATACGGTACTCGCCGGATGCACCACTAACGCTACCGAGTACGCTTCCACCCACGAAGATACCACTAATCTGGTTTGGATCGGTTACCAAAGCACGCACACCAGAAGTACCATCCAGGAGCTTCTTCGTGCCGAACTGGGTCTGCATCGCGATACGGTTGATACTATCAATTGCGGAGCGGATCTGGTTCTGGTTGGCTTGCAGGGCGGTCAGGTCGTTCGTACCCGTGTTGCCCGATGCGACCGCCAATTGGCGCATACTGCGCAGAAGGGTGTGAACCTCCTCCAAGGCACCCTCAGCGGTCTTAATCAGGTTGGTCGCGTCTTGCGAGTTCGCAATCGCCTGCTCCAGACCGGTAATCTGGGCGCGCAGGTCTTCTGAACGAATCAAGCCAGCGGGGTCATCGGCACCACGGTTGATGCGCATACCCGACGCTAAGCGCTCAATCGAACGACCAAAATTGTCGGAAGCACGCTCCACATTGCGCAGCGTGTTCAACGACGCCATGTTAGTGTTGATGCGTAGACTCATCGTTTATCCTCCTTGACTGTGTGTTTTCTGGACACCTCCCCTATGCCGATCCCTCGGCTTGGGTGGGCATCCGCCCGTGTCCAAGCCAGATTGTAGGATGGAACCTGAGTCAACTTCTCTGCAATTTTACGAGGGTTGATTAAATATCGTAGAATTAACAGGTACCCCGCTGTTTTACGAGGTCTCTGTCCCCAGCGGTATAATTAGCGAGTAAGGAGCGACAACGATGAGCCAAAAGCAACGAAGCAGTACCTTTATGGTGGAACCTACCCCGATTGGGAAGACCTTCACTCCCGAGCAGTTCGACTCGGAAACCCGAATGGTCGCCAAAACCGCCGACGATTTCGTGCGCAACGAGGTGCTCCCGAAACTGGAAGCCATCGAGCAGGCACAAGAAGGATTGATGCGCGACTTAGACCGTAAGATGGGCGAACTCGGATTCACCGCAGCGGAGGTGCCAATCCACTATGACGGTTTAGACCTGCCCAAGACCACCGTTGCGCTCATTGTGGAGAAACTGGGTCCTGAACCGGCGACCTGTTTGACCCTGCAAGCGCACGCTGGCTTAGCGATTCTTCCGCTGGTGCTGGAAGGCACGCACGAGCAGAAAAAGCGCTACCTGCCCAAACTCGCTTCAGGGGAGTGGTGCGGCTCTTTCTGTCTGAGCGAGACCGGCAGCGGTTCGGACGCTCTCGCGATGAAGACCCGCGCAGTACCTGCCCCCAACGGCGAGGGCTACCTGCTCACTGGCGAGAAGATGTGGGTCACCAACGCGGGCTTCGCTGACCTGTTCACCGTCTTCGCGAAACTCAACGGCGAACAGTTCACCGCCTTCTTAGTAGAGCGCACCTTCCCCGGCGTGAGCTTGGGGCGCGAAGAGCACAAAATCGGTCTGCATGGCTCCAGCACCCGGCGCGTGGTGTTTGAGAATGTGTTTGTGCCCGCGCAGAACCTGTTGGGCGAGGTCGGCAAAGCCCACTATATCGCCCTCAACACGCTGAACCTCGGACGCTATAAGATGGCGGCGAGCGCGCTCGGCACGGGCAAGTACGCGCTGGAGGTCTCCACGCGCTATGCTAAAGACCGCCAGCAGTTCGGTCAGCCCATCGCCAACTTCGGGATGATACGCCAGAAGCTGGCGGAGATGACCATGCACCTGTTCGCGCTGGAGAGTATGCTCTATCGCACTGGCGCGCTGATGCAGGAGTGGTTTGACCCCCTCCATCATCTCCCTGCCGATGCGCCCGACCTACACCTGCGCTACCGTGAAGCGGCTTCGGAATACGCGGGTGAATGTGCCCTACTCAAGTTCTACGGCACGGAGGTTCAGTACTTCTGTGCTGATGAGGGTGTGCAGATTCACGGGGGCTACGGCTACACCGAAGACTTCCCCATCGCCAAGATTTTCCGCGAGTCGCGTGTGCCCCGAATCTACGAAGGCACCAACGAGATTAACCGTCTCAACCTCGTCCAGCACCTCATCCGCCAGATGCAGAGGGCAGGCGTCCCGCTGATTGAGGAGGCGCGCTCGCGTGAGAACTTCGCCCTCGAGAACCTCCCCACGGACCCCTGCAAAATGCTGGAGACGCTGGTGGAAGGTTTCCGTGCGGCAACGCTCTATGCCTTCCGATTGGCTTGGGAAGCCTATGGCGACCACCTCCGCGAGCAACGCCAAGAGGTCGCAGGGGCTTTAGCCGACATGACCACCTATCTGTACGGGCTGGACAGTATCGCGGCACGGCTCCCCCATGTTCAAGGCGTGCAAGCTGAGTGGGCGCTGATGGCAGGCATGCTGTTCGCACGGCAAGGCGCTCAAGTCGTGCGCGACCGTGCCGACCTGATATTGAACGCGCTTAACGCCCCGGCAGAAGCCTCTCAGCGCATTGAGCGCATGGTGCCGCTCCCCCGCTTCAACGCCGTGGATGTCGCAAACCGTCTGGCGGAAGCGGTGCTCCAGCGCGACGGATACCCGTTCTAATAGTTGGTGGGGCAGACATATCCTGTCTGCCCCACCGAGACTTGCTTGAGTTGACACATTAGCCCATGCGCCAGGTGGTACCTTGTGGGCTATCTTCCAGCACAATCCCCAGCGCCTTGAGGTCGTCGCGCACGCGGTCTGCCAGGTCATATAGCTTACGCTGGCGCAGCTCCTGACGCCACGCAATTACGCACGCCATGAGCCGATCCAGAACCTCGCTCTGGGTTCCTGTATCGCTCTGGAGCGGCACGCCCAAGACCGTCTCCATCATCCACTCTAAAGCGTTCAGCAGTGCCTCCAGCTCGCCCGGAGTGTTGGGGTGGCTTGG
>JBDNDR010000162.1:0-5147 GCA_046718995.1 Fimbriimonadales bacterium | reverse complement strand
AGGTCGGCGGTGTGGCGGCTTTCTTGGGAGATGCTACCCGTTCCAAAGCCACACTCTTCATCTAATCATGGCAGGCACGGTGGGGCAGGTACAACCTGCTCCACCCCTCGTTTATAAAATCCCCCTAAAACACTCCATTCCATCTCTGGAAACCGTCTGGAGATGAGAGCAAATCGTGTACAATATCCGATATGAATGAAGTCGCTGTGCGTCTTTCAGATGACGCTGTCGAAGCCATTCGCAAAGCGAAAGCCATCGCCTCTGGTCAGAATCCTGATGCCCGCCACTTGCTTCTGGTGCTGCTTCAGGGGTTCCCGCAGGCATTTGAGGGGCTTCTGTCGGGCGAGGAACTGCGCGAACTGGAGGTGGAGGTTCAAAAGGAGCTCGACGACAACGACGACCGCTACGCCATCCCGATGGAACAGGTTCTGGTGCATGCACTCAAGCATGCCCAAGCGCAGCGACCGATTGTCGTGGAGTTAGACCATATAGCGAAAGCGGTGCTGGCACTGCGCGCACGGGCTGACAACGAGGAAGCCGAGCCACCTCAGGAAAGACCCTCTGCGCTGGAGCTTGCATTAGAGTTGACCCAGTTGGCGCGTTCGGGGGAGCTGCCTACTGTGGTCGGGCGTGATGCCGAGATTGACACCCTGATTGAGGTCTTGGCGCGCCCTATCAATCCCTACGCCGTGCTGGTGGGGCTGGAGGGCGTGGGACGGCGCGCCGTCGTGCAGGGGCTGGCAGAGCGCATCGTCGCAGGCAAAGTGCCCCCCACCCTCAAAGACCGACCGGTCTACCTGGTGTCCCAGATTATTGACCACCCAAACTACTATACTACGCTGGTCAACGAGAGCGTCGAGAGTCGGGCAATCCTCTATCTGGAACCGTTTGAGACCTTTCTGATGCCGACGCCCATGCCGCAGTTGGAGGCGGTGCGTGTCAATTTTCTCTCGGCGTTGGTCAGTCGCCGGGTTCCTGTGATTGGTGCGGTGAGCGGTATCAATCTGTTTCGCCAGCAGATAGGGCGTGCGCCCGACCTGCTCAAACGGTTCCAGCCGATTTGGGTTCATCCTCTGAATGCGGAGGAGACGCTGGTGGTGCTTCATCAGTTGGCGGCGCTCTTCCAGAAGCACCATAACCTCGTGTTCCAGAACGAGACGCTGAAACTGATTGTAGAGGTCGCCGACGAGCATATCAAACACCGACCGTTCCCCGATAAAGCCATCCTGTTGATGGACCATGTGGCGGGACGCGCGCTAACTCAAGGCACAGCGTTTGTGGAGCCTTCTATGGTCTGGGAGGTCGCCAGTCAGGTCACGGGCTTGCCCATCGGTCAGGGTGAGCGCACGATGCTGGAGCGTCTCCATAGTCTGGAGCCGTTCCTCAAACAGCGAATCATCGGGCAGGATGAGGCGATCGAGACCTTGGTGCGCATGTTCAGCCTCAAGATACGCCGTTTAGACCTGCGCCCTGAGCGTCCCAACGGTGTGTTTCTGTTTGTGGGACCGACGGGAGTGGGCAAGACCGAGACTGCCCGCGCCTTAGCCGAGTATTTCTTCGGCTCGGCGGAGCGGATGCTACGGCTGGATATGAACCAGTTTTATGACCGTCATACTGTCGCCCGCCTGCTGGGTGCCGAGTTCGGGTATATCGGCTTTGATCAGGGAAGCCCCCTCTTAGACTTCGTGGCAGAGAACCCGTTCAGTGTGGTGCTGTTGGACGAGGTTGAGAAGGCGCATCCCGATGTCCACAAGTTTTTCCTCCAGCTGTTTGACGATGGCGCCGTGACCGATGCGCAGGGGCGGCGTGTCTCGTTCGCCGACACCATCGTGATTATGACCTCCAACCTCCAACCTGAGAAGGCAGTGGGCTTCCTGCACGACCGCACTTCGCTGGAGAACTGGCGCCAGATGTTTGCGCAGTTCTTCTCGCCCGAGTTTATCAATCGCGTGGATGCGGTCTGTATCTTCCAGCCGCTCCAGAAAGACCATGTGCGTGCGATTATTGAACAGCGGTTCCTGCCCCGCATCCACGAGATTTTCCGCCAGCGCCAGATGGAACTGCAGGTGGACGAGGCAGTCATCGAGAAGCTGGCGGAGTTGGGCTATCACCAGCGTTTCGGGGCACGGGAGCTGGAGCGTACCATCGAGCGCGAGCTCCTGATGCTGTTGATGCCCCATGTGCCCCTGATTATCGATTCGATTGGCAAGTCCCCGCAGACGGTGCGGGTGAAGTTGGAAGGCGACCGCCTCGCTGTGGAGATACAGTAGGAAGGGAGGTATACTCGGGCTATGGCGCGTCCGCTTGGGTATTGGGCACTGGTACTCCATACGCACATCCCGTATGTGTTGACGCACGGCAAGTCGCCTCACGGGACGGACTGGCTGGTGGAGGGCACCGCCGAGTGCTATCTCCCGCTTTATGACCTGACCGCCCGCCTGCTGAACGATGGTATCCCCGCCCGGTACACGATTGGGTTCACTCCTATTCTGCAAGAGCAGTTGGCGCACCCGGACTTCGCCGACGAGTTTCGGGGCTACTTGGCGGAGCGTATCGCCTTCGCACGCCACGACGCCGCGCACTTCCTCGGTCAGGGCAATCGCTTGATGGCGGGGCAAGCCTACTATTGGCAACGGTTCTACGAGGATCAGGGCGCGGCGTTCGAGAGCCTGAACGGTTCGGTGTTGCAAGGCTTCCGCCAGTTGCAAGATTCGGACGCTGTGGAGGTCATCACCAGCGCGGGCACGCACGGGTATCTGCCGTTGCTGGGTTACGATGCCAGTGTGCGTGCGCAGGTGCTGGCGGGAGTGCATACCTACCGCAAGCATTTCGGGCGCGACCCGAAGGGGTTCTGGCTCCCGGAGTGTGCCTATCGTCCGGGCTACCGCTGGAGTGCCCCCGTAGGGAAGGAGTGGGTTCCGACCACTGAGCGGCTTGGGGTGGAGCATTTCTTGGCGGAGTCGGGCATCCGCTACTTCTTTGTGGATACCCACATGATTCGGGGCGGCGCGCCGTTGGGCACCTATTGGGAACGGTTCCCTGCGCTGGCGCAACTCTACAAGCAGTTCGCCCGCCACTATCGGGGCGAGCAGGCAGACCGCACGCCCTATCAGCCCTATGCCGTGCCTGCGCCCAGCCCGATGGCGGTGTTCGCCCGCGACCCCGCCACGACCCTCCAAGTCTGGAGTGGCGAACATGGCTATCCCGGCGACGCCCGCTACCTGGAGTTCCACAAACAGCACTATCCGGGACGCCTGCGCTACTGGCGTGTGAGCCTCAACAAGGCGGACTTAGGTGCCAAACAGCCCTACACGCTCTACGAGGCGATGGAAGCCACCATGTCCCACGCCGACCACTTCGTGGGGCTACTCAAGCATGTGTTGGGCACCTACCGCGCTCAGACGGGTGAGCCGGGCGTGCTGGTCTCGATGTACGACACGGAACTGTTCGGACACTGGTGGCACGAGGGACCCCACTGGCTCTACGAGGTCATCCGCCGAATCGCCAGTGACCCCGATCTGGAGATGGTGACCTGCTCGGAAGCGTTGGAGCAGTCCCCGCCCAAAGAGCCGGTCTTCCTACCCGAAGGCTCGTGGGGCGAGGGGGGCTACCACTTCGTGTGGCTGAACGACCAGACCGCTTGGGCGTGGGAACCCCTCTACCGCGCCGAGAGCCAGTTCCTACGGTGCCTCCAACGCTACGCCGACCAGCCCGCCGTGAAGCCCTATCTGGAGCAGATGGCGCGCGAACTCCTGCTCCTCCAGTCCTCCGACTGGACTTTCCTCATCACCACGCAATCGGCGCGGGACTATGCGGAGGTGCGCCTGTTAGACCACCTGCGCCGGTTCGAGGCGATTGCGCGCGTGGTGGACGCAGTCGGTACTGGGAATGAACCCGATACCGAGGCGCTGGCGGTCTATCACGAAAGTACCCAGCGCGACACGCCGTTCCGCGATTTGGATTTAGACTGGTGGGGCGTTCCGATTGACCTGAGGTAGGGGAATGGTATGTACAACACGAGCCGCGCCTTGCTTTGGGCAGGGTGGATTGGTGCCATCGTGTTCACGGCGGGTTATGCACTGCTGAACCTGTTTGGGCTGGTGCCTCTGCCGGAATGGGTTCAGCAGCGATTAGAGAAGTCTGTAGGCGGGGCGTACCCTCGAACTACTTCGGACGATGTCGCTTACATCGTTGCTGTTCTCCTATACTGGTTTCCCTACTCGTTTTCGGGGGCGTTAGTGGGGATAATGCTCTACTACACGACTTTTATACGCCGCCAGTCGCTTCTGTTGCGGGGTGTGCTGTTGGGGTTCATCTTAGCCATGACGCTGTTGCACGCTCATTTCCCCAAACTATCTGCGCTCGCCTCCGCTCAGGGCTTACTCAAGGCAGTGGTGTTGCTCCTTTGCACGGTCTGTCTCTATGTGATGCTGAGATCCCTTGACCGGATTAGAGAGTTTGTGGGAGCCATCTGGGATGCGTGGCACAATCGGGAGTAGAGAGGGGAGCCGTGTGTGGTTCCCCTTGCTTTAGGGGGAACCTACGGAGGGGTTATCAAACCTCACCCCCCCCGCCCCGCTCCACACGCAGAGAAGGAAGCCACACTCGGTTCCCCCTGCCATAGGGGGAACCTACGGAGGGGGTAAACAACCCAAATGTCGTCGGTCGCCGATCCTGCAATTCCACCGCATGACCGACGACATCCCAAAACACCCACTTTTGAACTCAAATCCCGACCAAACCTAAAGTACCACTTCAACTTCCAAGCTGACCCACGAGTCAAATTTGATAGGACCGACGACACCCCTTGACAAACCGCTATGGAATGTGCTATAATAGAGGTGCTTGGCGGCAGCGTACCCCAAGCCATAGGTGTACCTTGACAGTAGGTTTTTAGCCTACCTATGAGGGATGGAAACCTTGTTGCGGAGCTGCTCGGTTTTTCTGAGCGTCTCGTTTTTAGCCTACCTATGAGGGATGGAAACATTGACCTGAAACCATGACCGAAAATACTATACCCCGTTTTTAGCCTACCTATGAGGGATGGAAACCTAAAGTCAAAAGTAAATTCATCGTTCACATAAAATAGTTTTTAGCCTACCTATGAGGGATGGAAACATAGGGGGCTGTTGCGGGATGTGTTGACC
>JBDNDR010000161.1:0-5163 GCA_046718995.1 Fimbriimonadales bacterium | reverse complement strand
TAGGGATTGGCTTGCTGTTCCTCGTGGGGGGCAGTTTCCACCTGCTGATGAAATCGTTCCAGGAACTGCTCCGATTCTTCCAGTAAGCCAGGTACAATCCTGAAGAGTAGCCCCATCTATGGCACAAGAGACTTCCGTTCGCCTTCAGAAGTGGCTGGCACAGTGTGGATACGGCTCGCGGCGCGCTTGTGAGGCGCTCATCGCCGAGGGGCATGTACAGGTCAACGGGCAACCTGCCCAGCTGGGAATGCGCATCGACCCGACCCGCGACATCGTGCTCGTGGAGGGTCAACGCGTGCGCCCCATCACTCAGAATCTTTACTTGATACTGCACAAGCCGCCGGGCTATGTCACCACGCGCAAAGACCCGCACGCCGAACGCACTGTGATGGAGCTGCTTCAAGGGGTTCCTGTGCCAGTTTTCCCGGTGGGACGTCTGGATGCCGACTCGGAGGGGCTTTTACTGTTCACCAACGACGGGGAACTGGCGAATCGGCTCCTGCACCCGCGACACAAGGTCGCCAAGACCTACCATGTGTGGGTACAGGGCACACCCAGCGAACAGGCACTGCGTCAACTTCGGGAAGGCGTGGTGTTGGAAGATGGGAAGACGGCGCCTGCCTCCGTGCGCCTGCTGAGGCGCGAGGGACGCCAATCGGTTTTGGAAATCACTCTGCACGAGGGACGCAAACGCCAAATCAAGCGGATGGGCATCGCAATAGGACATCGGGTTCGGCGTCTTGTGCGGGTACGGTTCGGTCCCCTGCGCCTGCCGAAAGACCTGCCTCCCGGCAAGTGGCGTTATTTGACCGATGACGAACTCCGCGCCCTCCGAAAAACGGTGGCAGAGCAGGTAGAATGAAACCGCTTTGAGGTGTCCCTATGCCGAAGTCTCAGCCTGCCTCTGTAGAGCGTGAGGTCGCCCCTTCCTGGTTGCGCTGGTTGCCGTGGGTTTTACTCGCTCTGCATGGAGCCTTAGCGATTGCCTACAACTTGGCGACCCCGTTCGGCAATAACGGCTATGCGAACACCCCCGACGAGGGAGCGCACTTCCAGTATGTGGAGTTCGTGGCAAAGGAGTGGCGTCTACCGGTCTTTGAAGGCTACGAGGGCGTTGGCTACGAAGCGCATCAGCCCCCACTCTACTACTTTCTGGCGGGTGCGGTCTATCATCTGGTGGGCGGCTCTGGCAAGGGGGTACGCCTGCTCTCCACGCTCTGTTCGCTGGGAGTCGTTTGGCTGGTCTATCTCACGGCGCGACGCCTCTTCCCCGACCGTCCCCTGCTGGCGCTCAGTGCGATGGGGTTCGTAGCGTTTCTGCCGATGCACCTTGCCATCGGTAGCGCCGTGGGCAACGACGCGCTCACGAACCTAATTTTTGCAGGCACACTGTTCTGGCTGGCGCGGCTTTTCACCTCGAAACCCGAGCCGCGCCTGTTCGTGTTTCTGGGACTGACGGTCGGGCTGGGGTTGCTCACGAAGGCGACGGCGGTACTTCTGATTCCCATCACAGCGTTTGCGTTGGCGCTTCAGGCGGTTCGTCAAGCGATAGGCTGGGCTGGGGCGATTCGGCAGATGGCACTTGTGTTGGGTGTTGCACTGGCGTTGGGAGGGTGGTGGTTTATTCGGAACGCCGTGCTGTACAACGACCCTCTGCTCCAGCGCACCTTTGTAGAGGTGTTTGCTGGCACAGCACGCGCGGAAGACTTTCTTAAGGCAGGCATGAGCTTCGGGGAGTACCTGCGCTTAGTGATGGACTGGACTTTTCGGAGCTTCTGGTTCGCTTATGGCACGCCCCGCACAGCGAACACAGGATTGCCCAACTTTCTACCCGAGAGTGTCTACTGGGGGCTACTCGGCTGGCAACTGATGGTGCTGGTCGGGTTGGTTTTGCGTTGGCGTGCGGGGTTCAGCCCGCCCCAGCGCGATTGGGTCTGGGTAGCCCTGCTCACAGTGGGGTTGGTAGCGTTGACCTTTGGGCTGTTTATTCGGGTTTTCTTTCAGGCGCAGGGACGCTATTTCTATCCAGCGCTTCTGCCGATTGCTCTTTTCAACGCGTTGGGCTGGGAGGCGTTGGTTCCGCCTCGCTGGCGCCCCCAGGCTCAGCTGGGATTGATGGCATTCTGGCTCATGTTGGCAGTGGGGTGTTGGCGTTATCTGGGTTGAGAGGGGGGCAGTCTCAAAGCCCTGCCCCCATTCGGCTCAGTACACGGGCAAGTTCGGGTCGACCTCTTGAGCGTAGGCGTTGATCCCGCCCGTGAGGTTTTTCACTCGCTGGAACCCCATCGACTGGAGCAGGCGAGTAATCTGCGCACTGCGCCCACCCGAACGGCACATCACGACGATTTCGTGGGCATCGCTTAGCTCGTGGACGCGCTCTGCCACTTGGTTCATCGGGATATGAATCGCCTCAGGCAGTCGGCTAATCTCCAGTTCAAACGGCTCACGCACATCCAGCACCACAATCGGTTCGCCTCGGTCTAAGCGAGCGCGCAACTCTTGCGGGCTGATACTCGGTAGGTTGCCGACCTGTGCGGGTGCCTCTTCGCCGCGAATGCCACAGAATTCGGCGTAGTCAATCAGCTCGTGGACGGTGGGGTTCTCACCGCACACGGGGCAGTTCGGGTCCTTGCGCAGTTTCAGCTCGCGCCAGCGCATCTTCAGGGCATCTAACAGGAGGAGGCGCCCAATCAGCGGTTCGCCCGCCCCGAGAATAAGTTTCACCGTCTCGGTCGCCTGAACCAGCCCAATCAAGCCGGGCAGGATACCCAGCACGCCCCCTTCAGCGCAGCTCGGTACCAGACCGGGGGGTGGAGGCTCGGGGTAGAGACAGCGGTAGCACGGACCGTGCTGCGCCCAAAAGACCGACGCCTGACCCTCGAATCGGAAGATGCTCCCGTACACATTCGGCTTGCCCAGAAGCACACAAGCATCATTCACCAGATAGCGGGTGGGGAAGTTGTCGGTGCCGTCCACGATGATATCGAAGTCGCGTAGGATGTCCAGGGCATTCTCAGAGGTTAGGCGCGTTTCAAACGGGATGACATGCACATACGGGTTGATTGCATGGATTTTCTCGATGGCAGATTGCAGTTTGGGACGCCCGACATCCTGTGTGAAGTGGATAATCTGGCGTTGGAGGTTCGATTCGTCCACCACATCAAAGTCCACCAGCCCAATCGTGCCGACGCCTGCCGCCGCCAAGTAGAGCGCCAACGGGGAACCCAAGCCACCTGTACCGACAAGGAGGACTCGCGCGGCTTTGAGACGCCGCTGTCCCTCGATGGTCACCTCCGGCATAATCAGGTGGCGGCTGTAGCGAATGACCTCCTCTTGGGAGAGTGCGACGCTATGGAGACGCTCCTCATCGATTACGCTGAGCGGGATGCGCTCTTGGGTAGGTGTCGTACCTCCTGCCACCGAAGGCACGATAGTGAGTTCGGAATCGGCGCTGAGGGGGGTCTCCAGCCCCTGTAGGTGCCGAATATCTTCGTCGCCCAGGTAGAGGTTCACAAAGCTGCGTAGGCGCCCGTCTTCGGCGAACAGGTGATGACGCAGTTTCGGGTAGGTCTCCACCAGGCGTTCAATCGCTTCACCCGCCGTCTGTGCATCCACTTTTAGGCTGGCTTGCTGGTCTGTGTAAGGTCTAAGCGCAGTTGGTATATAGACTGTTGGCATAGTTTCCTCCTATTGATACTGCTCTATGAGCCGTTTGAAATCGTTGCGGTTGCGTAGGGAACGCAAATCAGGGTCGCGCACGGCAATACGCACCAAACTCCGATCCAGTTCCAGAGCGCGTTGTAGGTGCTTGATTGCCTGATCACCTTCGCCCGCGAGCGCCAGAATGCAAGAGTAGTTGTAGTGGGCGTTGGCGTCGTCGGGCATTTCGCGCAGAATCTGCTGGTAGACCGCCATCGCCTCACGATAGCGCTTCTGTTCGTAGAGCCGAAAAGCCCGGTCTTGCCGTCGGAAGTTGAGCTGCATGCGTAGCAATCGGCGTAGTTCTTGCACGGGTTCAGGGTGGTCATCTACGCGCAGGTCAATATAACGGTCATCAAAGCCGGCATAGCCCCCGTTCTTACGCATCACGAGGATAGCGGCAGATTGCTTGCCACGCGAGTCGCCGCCAGCGCGCTCGCCTGCCTCCAGCGATGCCATCAGTTTGAGGGCAAGCTCCCCTTGAGTTTTTCGGAAGGCATCTGCCATCGCTTCCACCACTTCTCTGCCGGTCAGAATATTGCCCTGCACAGCGAAGTTCTCACCTGCGATTCCGCCCGCCCAGGCGATGCATTCCTTGCCCGTGAAGGTTGCCGAGCGTCCTTGAGCATCCACCACGCCCACCTGCCGCATTTCGCGTCCCTTATCGGATTGCGTGAGACGCTTGATGACCTCGTTGGGATGGATTTTGCGTTTCAACAAGGCAAGCCCTCGCGGTCCGTAGGTCGTGTTGCCGAACGACTGAGTCGCTACAGCACCGACTCCCGCTTCCGCATAGGGCACAACCGAACCGACGGCGAGGAACTTGGAGGCGACAGCAACGCCCGCCTCACCCGTTTTGGGGTCGACACCCACGACAGAAAAAGTACCAAATCCCTGTTCCATAGCCACACCCGATTCCTTAGTGTGGCTAAATTATACCTGAAAAGATGTGCCTCAGCTATTGTCTGGGAGCCGAATCAGGCGTCGGGGTCGATGCCCAATTCGCGCAGGCGTTGGGCGAGCCGCTCCGCCCGCTCACGCTCCTGTTCAGCGAGTTGACGCTCTTGCTCCGCCCGTAGACGCTCCTGTTCAGCGAGTTGACGCTCCTGCTCCGCCACACGCACCGCCTCACGCACCCGCTCCGACAACTCCTCAAACCCCACAAAACGACCCAACATCGGCGCACTCAAACCCACATCCTCCGACTCACCCCGACCAAACACTACCCCCAAACGCGGACTCACCCACCCCATCATCGCACCTATCGGCTCCAGATGCCCCGACGCCGAACGCAACCACCCCTCCCATAACCCCGTCTCCGGGTCATACTTGTAGTACTCCTCCACCCCATACTGGTCATAAAACGCCAACTTCTCCGCCCACTCTTTGGGCGTGTTGCTGTACGAAGCCACCTCAAACACCACTTGGGGCGCGATGTTCCCCTCACGCCACTGCATATAACTG
>JBDNDR010000160.1:0-5194 GCA_046718995.1 Fimbriimonadales bacterium | reverse complement strand
GACGGTGGGTTGCACCCGTCCTTCGGGGCGGGTGGGAATTGAAACTATGCTGGTGGAGAGGCAGTGTATCGTGCCCAGTCTGTTGCACCCGTCCTTCGGGGCGGGTGGGAATTGAAACTATGCTGGTGGAGAGGCAGTGTATCGTGCCCAGTCTGTTGCACCCGTCCTTCGGGGCGGGTAGGAATTGAACAAACCACGACAGGGGTCAACTTTCCCTCCCACCTCCGTAAGGTTCCCCCTAAAGCAGGGGGAACCGAAAAAAGTATTAGGCGAGAGTCGGTGAAAAAAACACGGTGAACCCAAAGTATAATATATAGCGGAGGTAACCCCGTGTACGCTCATACACCCAACAGTCAAGGCAAGTGGCATGACCTCAGGGCACACTTGGAATCGGTCGCGGCTCAGGCGGAGCGTTTCGCCCAGAAGTTCAACGCCGGTTCGCTGGGCTACTACCTGGGGCTGTGGCACGACTTGGGCAAAGTAAACCCCCAGTTCCAGCAGTACCTTCAGGCGTGTCATCGTGCCGAACAGCAGGGGGCAAAGCCTCCTGCAAGTCCAGTGCCCCACGCCATCCACGGCGCTCTGTACGCAGTTCAAGTCCATCTTCAACCCCTGGCATTCCCCTTGATTGGGCACCACGCTGGTATGCCCGATGTGGTCGACCTCCAGCAAGCCCTCCAACACGCTTCCCAAGCCCATCACGGGGTTATCGGGCAAGCGCTCCAGTGGCTCCCTGAACTCGAACCCGCTCAAGACCTGTCCCAGCTATTCCCCGAACCAATCCGCAAGGATGCATGTGCTTCAGCATTCTTCACCCGACTGCTCTTCTCGTGCCTTGTGGACGCCGACTACTTGGATACCGAGGCGCACTTTGAGCCGAATCGGGCGAGTCTTCGTGGAAAGACGCCCTCGCTCCAAGACCTCTGGAACCACTTTGAGCAAGACCAGCAGGCTTTGCTGTCCCGTGCCCCCGACACACCTGTCAATCGCATTCGGCGTGAGGTCTATCACCACTGTGTGCAGTCGGCGTCGGGGCAACAGGGTTTCTATCGCTTGACTGTGCCTACGGGCGGGGGCAAGACCCGCTCCGCTCTGGCTTTTGCGCTCCTGCATGCGCTCCATCACGGGTTAGACCGCGTGATTGTGGCGATTCCCTACACCAGCATTATTGACCAGACCGCTGAGGTCTACCGCCAGATTCTGGGCGATTCGGCAGTGTTGGAGCATCATAGCGCGCTGGACCCTGAACGCTGGGACGAGGATATGCTAAACCGCCAGCGGCTGCTGAGCGAGAACTGGAATGCGCCCCTGATTGTCACCACAACGGTTCAGCTGTTTGAGAGCCTGTTCTCCAACCGTCCGACCCGCTGTCGTAAACTGCATAACATCGTGCGTTCGGTCATTGTCTTAGATGAGGTTCAGACCTTACCTGTCCAGCTGCTAAAGCCAACGCTCTATGCGCTTCAGGAGCTGGTTTCGCACTATGGCTGTACGGTTGTGTTCTGCACGGCGACCCAGCCTGCGTTTAACAAGCTAGGTTTGCCACCGTCGCAAGAAATCGTGCCCGACCCTGCCTCCCTCTACCAGCAGCTGAAGCGTGTGGAGTACCGTCGCATCCCTGAGCCGCTGACCCATGCGGAGGTGGCTCAGCGGATGCAGGAACATCGCCAATGCTTGGTGGTGGTGAACACTCGGCGTGATGCGCTGGAGGTCTTGCAGAACCTTCCCGAAGCCGACTCGTTCCATCTTTCGACCCTGCTCTGCCCTTATGACCGCCGACGCATCCTGAGGGAGGTCAAACACCGACTGGATGCGGATGAACCCTGCTGGCTGGTCTCGACCCAAGTGGTGGAGGCGGGCGTTGATATCGATTTTCCTGTGGCGATGCGGGTGGTTGGTCCACTTGACCGCGTGGTGCAAGTGGCAGGGCGGTGTAATCGCGAGGGGCGACGGGACAGGGGGCAGGTCTATCTGTTCGAGCTGGCAAACGCCGGAATGCCCAGAGGGGTCTATCGCACAGAAACCGATGTGGCTACTCGTATTCTCAAAGAACCCGACTGCGACCTGCACAACCCGGAAACTTACACGCATTATTTTGAACAACTCTATCCGAACACAGAAACCGACGCTAAGAAGATTCAAGAACACCTGTGCAGATGGAACTATCGGAGTGTCGCCGACGACTACCGCCTGATTAGTGAGGACACGGTGCCTGTGGTGGTGTTTCCTGATGGCGGCGAGGCGGAGGCGATTGTAGAGACGATTCAGCAAATCGGGAAACCCACTCGGAGCCACTGGCACCGCCTTCAGGTGTACACGGTCTCTCTCTATCGGCGCGACTTTGAGAATGCCCGCAAGCAGGGACTGATAGAGGAGCTGATGGGTCTCTACCTGTGGCGTGGGGCTTACGACTCGCGTCAAGGGATTTCTCTGAAGTACCCCGACCCCGCTGACCTGATTGTGGTCTAATACTTAGGACTGCAGCCGCTCCACGAACTGTTCGGTGGCTGCGCGAGCGCGCTGGAGTTTGAGGGTGCGCCGCGCCTCGCGGTCTTTGGGCGCCTCCTCTGGCTCGGGCAGAACCCCCCAGTTGGCGTTCATCGGTGGGAAGTCCTCGTGAGGGTAGCTGGTGATGTAGTGGAGCAACGCCCCAATCATCATCTCACGGGGCGGCTCTAAGGCAGGCTTGCCCTGAGCGATGCGCGCAGCGTTGATGCCCGCGATAATCCCAGACGCTGCCGACTCGACATACCCTTCTACCCCCACCAACTGCCCCGCAAAGAAGAGCCGACTATCCTCGCAGAACTGGAGCGTCGGACGCAGCAGGCGGGGCGAATCGAGATAGGTATTGCGATGCACCACTCCATAGCGCACAAACTCAGCGTTCTCCAAGCCGGGTACCAGGCGGAAGATACGCTTCTGTTCGCCCCACTTCATTCGGGTCTGGCACGCCACCAGGCTGTATAGCGTGCGCTCGTTGTTCTCGGGACGGAGCTGGAGCACTGCATAGGGACGCCTGCCCGTGCGTGGGTCGGTTAGCCCTATCGGCTTCATCGGTCCAAAGCGCAGGGTGTCTTTGCCTCGCCGTGCCAGCTCTTCCAACGGCACACAGCCCTCGAAAAACTTTGGCTCCTCAAAATCATGCAGGGGCACCAACTCGGCATTCACAACGGCTTCCCAGAAACGCTCGTACTCCTCTTTTGTGAAGGGGCAGTTGATGTAATCGGCATCGCCCTTGTCGCGCCGACTGGCAAAAAACACTTTGGAGTAGTCAATCGTGCTGGCGTCCACAATCGGTGAGACCGCATCGTAGAAATAGAGGTGTTGGCTCCCCGTGAGTCGCCGAATCTCCTCTGCCAGCGACTCGGAGGTCAGCGGACCTGTAGCGATAATCAGGGGGCGCTCATCGGGCAGGCTCTTCACCTCTTGGCGAACGACCTCGATCAGCGGATGCAGTTCGATGCGCGTCGTAACCGCTTGGGCGAACGGCTCACGGTCTACTGCCAACGCTTCGCCTGCCGGCACAGCGAACTCGCGCGCGGTGGGAACGACCAACGAGCCGAGCCGCTCCATCTCCCACTTGAGCTGACCCGAAGGCGTATTGGGCAACAGCGATTTGAACGAGTTGGAACAGACCAGTTCGGCGAGCAAGCCAGTTTTATGAGCGGGCGTCATCTTGCGGGGGCGCATCTCATAAAGGCGCACGGGCACACCCATCCGTGCTACCGCCCAAGCCGCCTCTACACCCGCAAAACCGCCACCGATTATCGTGACCTGTGGCATCCTACTCAGATTGTACCATATCGGCTCAGCGCGTCGGCTTCCGATGGCTCCATCAGGTACCCTATATCCTCAGTGGATGAAACGATAGCCGAACTGGAACAATACTTAGGCGACCGCTTCGTGCAAGTAGAGCAGGCACTGGAGCGCTACCTCCCTCCCCAAACGGAACGCCCACGCCAACTACCCAGTGCGATGCGCTATGCGGTGCTTGAAGGTGGCAAACGGCTCCGTCCCATCCTGTGCGGTGCCGCCGCCGAAGCGTGTGGAGGTACGCTTCAACTGGTGATGCCCACCGCATGCGCGCTGGAGCTCATCCACGCCTTCAGTCTCGTCCACGATGACCTCCCTGCGCTGGACAACGATACGCTCCGCCGCGGCAAGCCCACCGTCTGGTGCGCCTATGGTGAGGCGATGGCAGTCCTCACGGGCGACGCACTGTTTGCGATGGCATTTGAACTGATTGCCAAACAGGCGGAGACCCTGCCCGCAGACCGTGTGGTGCAGGTACTTGCGCTCATCACCCAAGCGGTCGGCGTGGATGGGATGGTCGGCGGTCAAGTAGAAGACATCCTCTCCGAAGGCACCGAACCCACTTCCGAGGGCTTAGCCTATATCCACTCTCGCAAGACCGGTGCGCTGATACGCGCCTGCGTGCTTGCAGGAGCGATTCTATCAGGCGCCACACTCAACCAGCAGCGCGCCTTAGAGACCTACAGCACGGCGATTGGGCTGGCATTCCAAATCGTGGACGACATCCTGAACGAGACCAGCACACCCGAAGCGCTCGGTAAATCCACCCAATCCGACCGTGCGCGGGGGAAAGCCACCTATCCCCGGCTCTTCGGGTTGGAGGAATCGTGGCGCCGTGCCGAGACGGCAGTCCATCACGCGCTGGAAAGCCTGACCCTGTTCGACGAGCGGGCGAACCCACTCCGCTGGCTGGCGCAGTACACGCTCCTCCGCCAGCGTTAGACCTCCGTTACAATCGGCACGATTAGCGGGCGTCGGCTGAGGTGCTTCTTGCAGAACTTGCGCATCGCCACCACAACCTCTTCCCGAACATTGTCGTAGTCGCTCGCTTCGGCAGGGAGCATCTTCCCGATGATTTCGTGGATGGTAGAGCGCGCCAGTTCGGGCTGGATTTCGTTCTGCCACTCAAAGCCGCGCACCACAAACTGCGGGTCTTCCACCAGCTCCCCGGTTTGGGCACGCACCGTGATGAGCACCACCATCATGCCCTCCTGAGCAATCTGGCGTCGGTCGTGGATAACATACTCGGGCACACCGCCCTCCACACCTTCCTCGATCAGGAGGCGTCCTGCGGGCACAGGCTCGGCGTACTCCACCTTGCCGTTCTGGATGCGCAGTCCCCGCCCGTTCTCCATCAGGAACAGTTGGTCGTCTCGGTAGC
>JBDNDR010000016.1:0-13659 GCA_046718995.1 Fimbriimonadales bacterium | reverse complement strand
AGATTTAGGCTCTGAATGTAGTCAACGGCAGTCATTCGGGGGCAATTATATCACCCCAGCACCCGTTCCACATAACGCTGAGTCTCTGGAAAAGGGGGGACTCCGCCGTAGCGGCGCACATTGCCCGGACCGGCGTTATATGCCGCCAACGCCAGTCGGAGGTCGCCGAACTGGTCTATCATATGGCGCAGGTAGCGCACCCCACCCTCGATGTTCTGAGCGGGGTCAAACGGGTCGGACACCCCCATCGCGCGTGCCGTTTCGGGCATCAACTGCATCAGCCCGATGGCGCCTTTGGGCGAGACCGCATTCGGATTACCTCCCGACTCGGTTTCAATCACCTTCAGCACCAGTCCGGGATCCAGCCCATAGCGTTGCGCGATGGGACCTACCAGCGGTTCCCAGTCCCGCTGAATCTGCAGGTTCGGTGGGGGCGCGCTTCCGACAGGGAACCCCACCGGCAACACCGTAGCGTTATCCAATGCGTTCTGGAAGGTGAGGGGTTGTTGGGGCTGGGTCGTGCCCCGAATCTCCTCAACCCGCCTCTGAATCGCCTCCACTCGCTGGAGGGTTCTCTGAAAGGTTTCGCTGATACGCATAGATGACCACCTCATCCATCTGGTTCTGGAGCGCGGTCTGGAGTTCGTTTTGGTAATGCTCGTAGGCACGCGTTCGCAGTCGGGTCAACGCTTCCCGCTGTTGGCGCGCCTGAAGGTAGACCTCGCGCGCCCGGTTCTCCTGCTCTACCAAGATGGGGAGCAGGTCGTACAGCGCTTGGAGACGGGTCTGCAGTGCGTTGAGGCTCTGCTCGCGTGCTTTCCACTCTTGGGGAGGCGTTGGTTCGCTGGCAATCTGTTGAATCTGCCGATGCAACGCTTGGATACGGCTCTCATGCTGAACGCGTTCCCTAATCGCTTCCTGCAACGCACGATATGCCACTTCCTCGCGGCTCTCCCGATAACGCAATACGCGATCCAGACGAAATCGAAAGCGTCTCATCACTCTATACCTTCGGTTAGCACGAGCAATTCCTGGAGGGTCTGCTCGTAGCTGGGGCGTTCCTCAATCGCTTGGCGCAGGAACCCATTAATCTGGGGCATGCGCTCCATCGCACAATCCACCAGTGGGTTGGTGCCCTTCTGATAGGCGCCAATCATAATCAGGTCTTCCGCGTCGCGATAGGCAGAGAGCATCCGTCGCAGGCGGTTCGCCGCATCGCGATGCTCCCGTGTAACGATGTTGGGCATCACGCGGGAGAGGCTCGCCAGCACATCGATAGGGGGATAGTGCCCTCGCTGGGTGAGCGCACGCGACAGCACAATATGCCCATCCAAAATGGCACGGGCGTTGTCGGCAATCGGGTCGTTCATATCGTCGCCGTCCACCAGCACCGTGTAGATGGCGGTGATACTGCCTCTGGTGGTGTTGCCTGCGCGCTCCAGTAGGCGTGGCATCAGGGCGAACACCGAGGGCGTATAACCGCGTGAAGAGGGCGGCTCACCTGCCGACAGACCAATCTCGCGCTGTGCCATCGCCAAGCGCGTGAGCGAGTCCATCATTAGCACCACCTGCTTGCCTCGGTCGCGGAAATACTCGGCGATGGCAGTGGCAGTGAAAGCGCATTTCTGGCGTACAATCGCAGGCTGGTCGGAGGTCGCCACCACCAGCACCGAGCGTTGAAGCCCCTCTTCGCCGAGCGAGTCTTCAATAAACTCTCGCACTTCGCGCCCGCGTTCGCCAATCAGCGCAATCACATTCACTTCGGCGGTGGAGTTGCGGGCAATCATCCCCATCAGCGTGCTTTTGCCCACGCCACTGCCTGCGAAGATGCCGATACGCTGTCCCTGCGCGCAGGTCAGGAGGGCATCTAAGGCGCGCACGCCGAGCGGTAGGGGCGTCCTGAGGGGCGGGCGTTCCAGTGCGTGGGGCGCTTCGGCGTTGAGCGGGTAGCGCACCAAATCGGACGGGAGCGGTTTGCCGTCGATGGGGTTGCCCAAGCCGTCCAAGACGCGCCCCAGCAGGGCTTCGCCGACGGCAACGGAGGCTTGTTCGCGTGTGGGAATGACCTCGCTACCGGGCGCAACGCCCTGCAACTCGCCCATCGGCATCAAGAGGGTCAGCCCGTTGCGAAAGCCAACCACCTCTACGGGCAGGGGCGCCTCGTTGCGACCACGCTCAATCAGGCACACCTCGCCTAATTTAGCCGGCGGTCCTGACGACTCAATCATCAAGCCGACCGCGCCACGCACCCGACCGTTGATTCGGATGGGGTCGCAACGCCGAACCTGTTCCGTTAGCCTCTGCCAATCCACAGGAGCAATTATCGGCAGAGTGTGCCTTTTTGTTTGGCTTCAGCGGGCAGGTGACCAGCGGGGGGTGATATAGTCGCCCTCTTGAGTGAGCGCTTTGAGTTCACTGCCATCCACACGCACCGTGTGCAGTTGGCGCGCCCCGACCCGCCCCATACTGAACACCAATCGCTCGCCATCGGGCGCCCAAGACGGCTCGTAGACCTCGCCAGCAACAATCTCTGTCGGTACACCACCTCGCTCGGGCACCACATAGAGTCCCTTGCGCTGAAATGCGCCATTCTTCTGGCGCTTGACCATCACAAACGCAATGCGCGAGCCGTCGGGTGACCAAGCGACCTCGATCGCGCCCTCCGCGCTATCGGGCGACACCCAGAGCGGTTGGATGCCGAGATTCTGAAGCCCCTCGGTCAAGTCCACCCGAAACAGCCCGCCCACGCGTTCACCCGTCTCGGGATTCGCCAGCAGGTGTACAGCCGCCGTCGCCACCAGCAGGCGGTCAGGTGCCCAATCCACATCGATATGGTCTGCCAGCGCAATCACGGGCAACGCGAAAGTGGTCTGTCCGATGTCCAGGTCTTGAATCACCAGCTGCTCGCCGTCATCCACGCGCTGGATGGCCGCAATCAAGTTGTAGTTCAATCGGCGGGCATAGCGGAACGCAATTTGGTCAAACTGCTCACGCACTTGGGTCATCTGCGAGGGCAGTGGGATGAGCTGGCTGGCTTTCACACCCTTGTTGTCTATCTCCGTTACCAACCCTTGAGCGACATGGAGGATGAGCTTCCCATCAGGGTCGTATTTGGGTGCCAGTTTCGCGCCCCCGCCTAAGGTGAGCTGGCTCAGGTTCTTGCCGTCTGGGTCTATCGTCCACAATTGGTAGACCCTGTCGCGCCGATTGGACGAGAAGACAATCTTCTTACCGTCGGGTGCCCAGTCAGGCGAGCGGTCATCATCCTCATCGTCCGTCAGGCGTAGTACGGAGCCATCAGGCTTTAAGACAACCAGGTCGCCGTGGGTGGGGTCGCGCAGTTGGATGGCGACAATCCAGTCGACCGTATTGGGCTTCAACAGGCGGATGTCTAAGCGTCCCCACGGTTGAGAACGGATGAGTGCCAGTGCCGCGACCAGAATAACCGCAAAGAGAATACCTATCAGAGTTCGTTCACGCCGTTTAACTTTCATCGCTTCTATCGTACAAAATCAGCCATGCAACGAGTACCGCCGGCGCCTCGGCGTTGTTCGCCACACGCTCAATCACCCGATTCAGTTGACGCTCATCGGCTTCGGTCTCCACCGGGATTCGCGCCAACGCCTCCCTGACCATCTGGATGGCTTCTTGGAGGTAGCGCGCTCGGTTGATGGCGAGGCTCCGTCCCGGAGTCTCGGCGAACTTGCGTCCTAACTGCTCGTAGACCGCCTCCCAAGTGTTGTAGGTACGAGTCTCTTGCTCACGCTTGCGGGTGCCCTGCTCCGAGAGTCTGCGGAGCTCCTCCTGCTTACGGAGGTGGAGCTGCCAATCGCTGAGCGTGGTACCTTCAATCAGGGTAATCTGGGGGCGGAAGCCATAGGCTTCGGTGAGGTACTGCTCGATGAGGTTGCGCACGGTGGGGTTATTGATGTGTCCCACGAACTGAATCGAGTCGCTGGGCAAGCCCAACACGACTAAATCGCCCTCCATCGTGACCATCGTGAGGCGGTCTAAGGCTTGGTACAGGGTGCGCCCTGTGACCTTCGCCTTGACCTTCTCCCGCACCACTTTCCAGACCTCTTGCATATCTTGGTTCATAGAGCCTCCTGATTGCGTTCCCAGATGATTCGCAGCCCCTCTAAGGTGAGGAGCGGATCGACTTTTTCTATTGAGGGGCACAAAGGCGCAATGCGCTCTGCCAGTCCGCCCGTGGCGATGACGCGCGTGGCATCGCCCAGCTGTTCCCGAAACCGCCGGATGAGATACTCAATCGCTCCGACCGAGCCGAGTAGAACCCCACTGCGCAGACTGTCGGCGGTGGTGCGCCCAATCGGTTCGGGCGGTAGGTTGAGTGCGATTCGTGGCAGGCGCGCCGTGCGTCCTGCCAATGCCTCCAACGCCAACTCCACACCCGGCAAAATAGATCCGCCTTGATAGACCCCCTCGCGGGTGATAGCGTCCAGAGTCGTGGCAGTTCCGAAGTCCACCACAATCAGCGGGGTTCCGTAGTGTGCCATGCCGCCGACCGCGTTCGCCAGTCGGTCAGCCCCCACAGCGGTGGGCGGGTTGTAATCAATTGGAAGCCAAGGCACTGTGTCAGGCGACACCACGAGCGGTTCCATAGCCAACTGATGGCGGCTCATCCGAGTCAGGGTTTCCTCTACCGCCGGCACGACCGAGCAGACCACGACCCCCTGCAGAGGCGTCTTCAAACCCTCCGCTTCCAAAAGATTGCGCAGGATTACAAAATGTTCATCCTCTGTGCGGGCAGGGTTGGTATGAATCCGCCAAGAGCGCCACACAGAATCGGCACGCACACCCAGCACGGTGTGCGTGTTGCCGACATCAATTGCCAAAAGCATCGGCAGAATTATACCAAGCGCACGGGCTTGCCCGTTCGTGCCGACTCGTCCGCAGCGAGCGACACCGCCAGCGTGCGTACCCCCTCGCTGTAGTCCGCCGAGATGTAATGGGGGTTGCGCTCACGAATCGCTTGCACAAACGCACGCGCCTCGTTCAGGTAAGGGTTCTCGCGGAACGACTCCTCCGTACGCCTGTTCGGCTCGTAGTGATGGGCGGCGTTGTGGAACACATCTACCCGCAGATGGGGTGTGTAGACTCGGATGCCGACCTCGCCCGGCACGCGTAGCACACAGGTATTGCTTATCACGCCGACCGCGCCGTTGGCAAACTTCAGATTGACCACGCCCGCCGAGCTGACATCGCCGTTCGGATGGGGCATCGCATCGGGATGATAGGCGAAATAGGCGAACACCTCTTCCACCTCGCCTACTAAGTGGCGTGCCAAATCCACGATATGGGTGGTCTGCTCCACAATCTGTCCGCCCGATAGAGCGTGCTGACGCCACCAGCCCACGCCGGGCATATCGCCGTCCCACGCACCTTTCGCCATCACGATGGTCTGACCCTGCAGTTTCTCCTTCGCCTGTTGGGTGGTCTTCATATAGCGGAAGTGGTAGCCGACCATGCTGAGGACGCCTGCCTTCTGGATGGCAGATTCGATGGCACGGGCACGCTCCAAAGTGCGAGCCACCGGCTTCTCGATGAAGAGATGAATGCCTTTCTCAGCGGCGAGTTCCTCGGCGCCCTCGTGCGCATGGGGGGGCACACACACATAGAGCGCGTCCATCGGAACCTCGTTGAGCATGGTTTTGAAGTCGTCAAACGCCTTGCCTCCGAAGCGCCCCGCAGGCGACTCTGCGCGGGCTTTGTCGATATCGCAGAAAGCGACCAGTTGTACATCCTCGATCTGGCTGAGTGCGTCAAAGTGAGCGTTGGCGATGCCGCCAGTTCCAACGAAGCCAATCCGAATTGCCATATCTGCCTCCAGCCCCCTGTTCCCCACCAGCGAGCAGGTTCCTGCGAAATTGTGCCTCAATTTCGGCGGTCAACAGCAGGAGTATCGCACTTTTTGGGGTATAATAGCCGTCAGAGGTGCAGGCGCATGTTTGCCCCTCTAAGAGAGTCGCACTCGTGCAAAAGGAGCTCTCATCATTAGATTATATGAATAGTAGGAGGTAGGCACGAGATATGGGCGACCCAAGAATGCTGATACAACAGGCAATTGCGCTCAAGAACGAGGGGCGCTACGATGAAGCAGAGCAACTGCTGAAGCAAGCTCTGACGATTAATCCACACTCGTCAGAAGCGCATCATCAGCTGGGGCTGGTCTACTGCTTTACCGGGATGTTCGACGAGTCGATCCAAGAACTGGAGACCTCGGTGCGTCTGGATCCCGAAGCGGTTCAGCCGCGGCTTGACCTGGCGTTGACCTATTCCATGCTGGGCTATGAACCCGAAGCGAAACGGGAACTGGAAGAGGTTCTGCGGCGCGACCCAGCAAACGAAATGGCACAACGGCAGATTGTCTACTTCAAATAAGGCGCGTGCGTGTCTGATGCTTTGAACCGGGTAGGAGTTCATCCTACCCGGTTGTATTCAATTGGCGCCACGCTGCTGAGAATTCAAGAAGCGTCTGCCACCTCCGCGAAAGCCTGTGCCCTCTTCCCCGATGATGTGGAGAAAGACCAGACACATCTCGTCGGTGGTGCGCTCGCCCCAGCCAATCATCTTGGGTGGGTTGTTCGGATTGTTCGGATTGTTCGCTGAGTTATCGTAGTAAGCGCGTACTTCCACCCGCGTGCCCCGTGGAAGCCTGACGGGCGACTTGTAGTGGTAAGTGTCTTGCCACTTGAAATCCCAGTCCTTAATCCAGACAAGCGGGATGGTTCGTCCGTCGGGTGTGTAGGCATCCACCTTCATCTCACGCCCAATCAGGTGCATGTGGGGCGTGATGGCAATCACATCCACATCACGCGGTGCCATCCACATCGCACGCACCTCGTGCCGCTCGGCACCGGGCGGGATGCGGAACAGCGGGTTGATAATCCACGCAATACCCACGGGTTGCGGGTTGGGCGACTTCTCCAGGTAGATTCCGACTCGTGTACGGTCGCGCTCGGTCTTACCAGTGCGGTAATAGTGAATCTGGAGGACGACATCGGCACCCTTCTTGAGCCGATAGCCGGTGCCTGCCGGTAGTTGGATTGCCGTCGTACCGGGTGCCCAGCCCCCCAGCATTCCCGCAGGCACAAAGCCGGGCCAACCGAACGCTGCAT
Organism: Fimbriimonadales bacterium; assembly: GCA_046718995.1. GTDB lineage: Bacteria > Armatimonadota > Fimbriimonadia > Fimbriimonadales > GBS-DC > CAKZQI01. Next base: position 6,520 of record JBDNDR010000016.1, on the reverse strand, counting down.
AGCCCGGAGCGGGGTCTTGCGCATCTAACTGCCGTGCGGTTCCCGAGGTGTCCTCGTACACAATCACATGGTGTACGATGTTGCGGTTGCCGGGCTGAATGTCAATCGCACGCACGAACACATCCTTATCAAAGTTGGTCGGAAGCACAAAGTGGCGATACTCATCCTCGCCTGTGGGACCCAGCTCGTACTCTTCAGGCATCTCAAACACGATGTCCGGCTCACCCAGCGTCCATCCGCTTGTGAACTTGCGTGGGGCTGGCAGGTCTTTCGTGTCGCCCATCGGCGCACCGCTCTCCACCCACTTGGCAATCAGGGCAATCTGTTCGTCGCTCAGGCGTCGCTCGTTCTGGAACTCGCCATAGCCCGGCTCAGGCTTCCAAGGGGGCATCTGGCGCGACTCCACATACTTAACAATCTCTTTGCGCCAAGTGAATGCATCGCGGTAGGTCATGAGGGGGAACGGAGCGACCTCGCCGGGGCGATGGCACGGCTGGCAGTATTCCTGCATAATCGGGGCGATATGTTTCGCATAGGTCACGGGCGCCGCCTCCACTGCCTCCGAACGGAAGTGGATGGTGCAGCCGAAGGTCTCCGCCGAAGCGACTTTGACGGGTTTATTCGCGAGCACCGCATCCAGTGCATCGCGCAGGTAGTGTTGGCGCACGCGGTTCTCGTAGCGGTTGTCGTCAATCGCTCCACGATAGCGCAGGACGCCTCGCTTATCGATGAGAACGGCTTGGGGGGTCATCGTGGCGCCCAGATGACGGGCAAGCACACCGTCGGGGTCGGGCACAACAGGGAACTTGTAGCCGAGCTCACGCGCATTCTTTTTGATGGCCGCTAAATCGTCGTCGTAGTTCGGGTAGACGATAAACATCTGGACACCCTTCGGTGTATAGCGCGTGTACATCTGGTTGAGGCGCACAGCATAGCGCTGGGCGACCGGACACTTCGCGCCCGTGAAGATAAGCACAACGGGGGCTTTCTGGGTGAGTTGTTCCAGCGAGTAGGTGCGCCCTTGGGTATCTTGGAAACGGATGTCGGATACTTTGCGGTTTAGATTGGCGCTTTTGGGTGCTTCCGTCAACACGCGGTGCTTTGGGCTCACGCTTTTGGAGGATTGGACGGGGTCAGAACTCGCCCCGGACCACCAGGAAAACGATGACGCACCCAGCACACTCAGCAATAACCCTAAATTTAGCCACGCTCTCATTTTATAGCTCCTGACCCGTCGGTTAAACGATTATACCTCTTAACGATGGAAATCCCTTCAAAGTTCAGCCTGATTTAGGAGAGTCTGCTCGTTCACGACCTGAAAAAAATAGGGCTCGGAACCGAGCCCTTGGCAGAGATGCTCTCCGGTCGAGAGCAGGACGACCCTTGCTGGTTTTATTGGACGGAGGCTCTCTGCCCGTGTTCTGAGAATTTGGGGCAAAACCTCAGTAATCTTCGCCCATTTCCGCCCCGCGCCCGCCGCGTCCTCCGGGAGGTGCAGGGGGACCGCCCATAGGTCCGGGACCTCCCATCGGACCGGGTCCTCCGAAACCGCCCATCTGAGGCGCGCCGCCCGCTCCACCTGCTCCAACGGCGGACATCGGGTTTTCAATGTTGCGTTGCACGCTTGCCAAGTCGGGCATGCTGGGCGGGGTAAGCGGTTGGGGCATCATATTGTTGCTGACTACCAAGAGGATAATCAACAGTACGACACCCAGCGCTATCACGCCTATTCCGATTGGGTCAACACCTTTTTGCATCATTTGCCTCCTGTTCCTAATTCGCTACGGCGCACGGGGTTCCTACTACATTCGGCGCAGCATCTGGCGCAGTTCGGAATGGACACCGGCGTAGTTCATCGCTTCATCGGGCGTGATGAGCTGTTTCTGGACATAGCGGAGCAGGCACTGGTTCATCGTCATCATGCCCCAGTGTCCACCCTCGCGGATAGCGTGGTAGATTTCGCCGATATGTCCGTCCTCAATCATCTTCTCCACGGTTGGCGTGTTAATCATAATCTCCAGAGCGGCGATACGCCCCTTGCCCCCCGCACGCGGCACCAGCTTTTGCGCGATAATCCCACGCAAGGTGTTCGCCAAGCGCTGGAGGATGTGCTTCTTGTCTTGCGGCGGGAACATGTTCACGATACGGTCCATCGTCTCGTAAGCGCTGGGCGTGTGAACAGTGGAGAAGACCAGGTGTCCTGTCTCCGCAGCCTGCATACAGGCTTGCATGGTCTCCACATCGCGCATCTCACCAATCAAGATGATGTCGGGGCTTTCACGCACGACCGAGCGCATCGCATCGATGAACGACTCCGTGTCAATGCCCACTTCGCGTTGGCTGACAATCGACTCGATATCTTGGTGCACAAACTCAATCGGGTCTTCAATCGTCACGATATGTCCGCGCCGGGTACGGTTGATGAGGTCAATCATCGCAGCGAGCGTGGTGGACTTTCCCGACCCCGTCGGTCCGGTCACCAGAATCAGCCCTTGTCGGTATTGGGTTAGACCTGCCAGCACGCGGGGGATGTCCGGCTCTTCGGGCCAGAGTTCTTCTAATTTATAGTGCTGAAGGGGGATCAGACGGAACACTCCAGCGACCGTTTGACGCTGTTGGTAGATGTTCGCACGGATACGGCAGGTGTCTTCCACTGTGAACGCCATGTCCAACGCGAGGCGGTGTTCAAACTTGGCGACCTGTTCGTGGCTCATCGGCGAGAAGCAAAGGTCGCGCGCTTGGCTGGGCGTGAGCGGTTCCAGCGCCTCTTCAAACGGGGTGATTTTTCCGTGCAGACGCATCACGGGGCGGGCGCCTGCCTTGATAAACACATCCGAGGCGCGCAGTTCAAACGCCTTTTTGAGCAGGTCGTTCAATTCGTAGTTCAGCATACGCGGATTCCTCCATTAGACAGTATCATTTTTGACGGGAGTACGCTCCGATTGTCGCCGAAGCAGATTCGTGCTCACCCAATAGATTCCTGCTCCTACCGCTATCGCCACGATTGTCCAGAGCGCAATCAGCCAGCCGATGGAACGAGGCGACTGTTGGGGCTGCGACACCGCTTGGGGAGGCGGGTCGGGTGGACGTTTGAGCGGAATCTCGGAGAATGCCGACCGCGGGTCTTTCAGGACGACGAGCGTGCGCCACATCCGAGGCTCTGCCACCGTCCACATATCGGTGCGCGGTGTGGCGAACGCGTAGTAGCCTTTGTAGTCCACAGCGCGCGGTAGCGCCACATAGACCTGAAGGGTCTTGGCATCGGCGAAGGTGCGCAGGATTGGGTTGAGGTCTATGGTGCCTTCGGCAAGGTTCACCAGCCCACCCGAAGCGAAGCTGACGACGGTCATCAACTCGTTGGGCTTCGCGTTGCGCTTGAGGCTATCGTCCCCAATCTCCAGGTTAGCGATGGTGCGACCTGTCCACCGAGTGAATGCCTCCACCTGTTGACGCGCCTGGGCGTGGGGCACGCGCCGATTGTAAGTCCAGGTCATCACATAGTTGCCCTCAGGCTGGACGAACAGCATCACAATCACTTCGGGCTGGCGCGTCCAATCCGGCTGGGGCGAGGCAGGTTGGGCGACACCCCAAACAACCAGAACGGTCATCCACCAAGCAACGAGCGCGTTTCGCACGGTACAACATTTTACCTGAGATGAGTATAATAGCGTCGCCATGAGCCATCCGATTGCCGAAATCGTGGCGCGCTTAGAGCAACTTTACGGCGTCGCCGAATGGAAACCGCGCACCGAACCGTTAGACGAGCTCATCCACTGCATTCTATCGCAACATACCTCCGACGCCAACTCGTTCCGCGCCTACCGGCTCCTGCGCGAGCGGTTTCCTACTTGGGATTCGGTAGTCTCCGCGCCCACCGAGCAGGTGGCGGACGCTATCCGTTCGGGCGGGCTGGCGAACCAGAAGGCACCGCGCATCCAAGCGGTACTAAAAGCCATCTATGAAGCATACGGCGCCTACGACCTGAACTGGCTCAAGGAGACACCCACCGAAGAGGCACGCCGATTCCTGCTCAGCCTGCCCGGCATCGGTCCGAAATGTACAGCGATTGTGCTCTGCTTCTCACTGGGACGCCCTGTAATCCCCGTAGACACCCATGTGTTCCGTGTCTCGTGGCGATTGGGCTTGATCCCGCGCGCCATCGGCGAAGCGAAAGCACACGACGCGCTTGAAACCATCGTGCCCGAGCCGTTGGTCTACCGATTCCATGTGGCGCTGATTCAACATGGGCGCGCTGTCTGCAAAGCACCGAACCCACGCTGTGCCCAGTGCCCGCTCACCGATTTATGCGCGTTCTATCAAGGGGGGCTGGCAGGCAAATCGGTTGAGACGACCGCCTGAGGCTCACCCCTAAGCAGGGTATACTTCAGTACCGTGCTGACCCGAACCTACATCCATGTTCCTGGTATCACCGAGGGGATGGAACGCAACCTCTGGTTTCAAGGGGCAACCGACTGGGAGACATTCCTTCAGGATCCCAATCGCTGGCAGGTGAGCGAGCCGTACCGCTCTGCCCTACTTCGCGACTTGGAAATCTCTCAAGAAGCCTTAGAAGATGGCGATCACGCTTACTTTGCGGGACGGCTACGGGTCGCAGAGCATTGGCGCGCCTACGAAGAATTCCGACAGAACACCGCCTACCTGGACATCGAGACCGATGGGGGTACCCTCGTGACGGTCATCGGCGTCTATGATGGACACGAGGTTCACCAGTTCGTGCAGGGCGAGAACCTGGACGAGTTTCCCGACTTCATACGCGAGTTCGGGATGATAGTGACCTTCAACGGGCTGAGCTTTGACCTGCCGATGTTGGGGCGTGCCTTCCCCTCGCTGGCGATAGACCAACTGCATTTAGACCTCTGCCCAACTCTGCGGCGTCTGGGACTGCGTGGGGGGCTGAAACGGATTGAACAGACCTTAGGCATCGTGCGCGACCCCGACTTGGAAGGGATGGATGGCTGGGAAGCGGTACGGCTGTGGCAAGCGTATCGTGCTGGGTTCAACAGTGCGTTAGAGACCTTGCTCCGCTATAACCGTGAGGACATCGTGAACCTCAAGCCGCTGGCGCGCTTAGCCTACACGCGCCTCAAAGAGCGCCTCTGCCGAGGCTTGTGAACGGGTCTGCCTAAGTGTTCACCTCACCCCCAGCCCCGCTCCGCGAGCAGAGAGGGGAGTACAGCACTGACCATTCCCGTCATGCCCAACACCCCCCCGTCATGCTGAGCGACAGCGAAGCATCTCTACAAGACCCTTCGCCTGCGGCTCAGGGTGACGGGGGAATGCTCTCGCCACGAACACCCCACCCCCCGTCATGCTGAACGCAGTGAAGCATCTCATCGAGACCCTTCGCCTGCGGCTCAGGGTGACGAATATGAAGAAAGTCGGCACAGACCCCACCCCTCGTCATGCTGAACGCAGTGAAGCATCTCATCGAGACCCTTCGCCTGCAGCTCAGGGTGACGAAAAGGGGTGCTCAGGGTGACGGGGGAATGCTCTCGCCACGAACGCCCCCCTCTCGTCATGCTGAACACCCCACCCCTCGTCATGCTGAACGCAGTGAAGCATCTCATCGAGACCCTTCGCCTGCAGCTCAGGGTGACGGACATGGGCAGAAGGCAATCAGCAGGTTCCCCCTGCCCGCAGGGGGAACCGGGCACTGGCTCCCTAACCCTACCCCCCGTTATGCTGAGCGTCAGCGAAACATCCCAGACCCTTCGCCTGCGGCTCAGGGTGACGACGGAGGGTACTCAGGGTGACGAAGGGGGGATAGCACAAGGTGACGGCTCGCTCCGCACGCTACTCTCTGGGGAGGGGGTCGCCAACCGCCAATCGGAGCTGGAGCTGAGCGATTGCCGAGTCGTAGACCGCCTGCACAAAGTTCGTCTGTGCAGTGACCAACGCCAGTTGCGCGGTGAGCACCTCTACAATCGTGCCGACACCCTCTTGGAACGAGTCGCGCGCCGCTTCAAAGTTGCGCTGAGCCGCAGTCAGTGCCACCCGCGCCGCTTGGAGACGCTCGCCACTCTCGCTATAACTCAGGAACGCGCTCTCCACTTCGGCATAGGCGTCGCGTTCCGTCTGAAGCAGTTGGAACTGCGCACTTCGGAAATCCGCTTCAGCCTGACGGAGGTTCGCACGGGTCAGCCCCCCATCAAACAGGGGATAGGATGCCAACACTTGGAACGCGCCCTGCGTGCGAGTATTCGGGTCAAACTCACGCGTGCCACGCACACTGACCTGTAGTTGGAGCAGGCTACTGTTTCGGGCGATGTCCACACCCAGACGGCTGACCTGGGCGCTGAGTTCGGCGTTGCGCAGGTCGGGGCGCTGGGCACGGGCGCGTGCCCACAGCGACTCCAAATTCTCCACGGGCGGGAGCGTTTCAGGAGCTTCCACTGGCACTAAGTCGGGCAGGGGGCGCGTCTGCTCCCAGCCGATGAGCCGTTTGAGCTCGCTCTGTGCTAACCGCAGGGCGTTGCGGGCTTGAATCTGTTGCACGAGT
>JBDNDR010000159.1:0-5222 GCA_046718995.1 Fimbriimonadales bacterium | reverse complement strand
CAAATCTGGCTGTGGGGCGACAACCCGATGCCGTTCCATCTGGCGAACCTCCTCATCCATCTGGTCAACACTGGGCTGGTGATGCTGTTGGCAGGGCGTTGGTTTGGCAGGGGTTGGGCGGTCGTGGCGGTTGGGGCACTCTACGGTTTGCACCCTGCACTGGTGGAGAGTGTGGCGTTCGTCTCCTCGCGCTATGATTTGCTGACCACCACTTTCTTGCTCATCGCCTTGCTCTCGGAGATGATCCTCACAGGCTGGAAGCGGTTGGTTGGGGTAGGGGTTAGTTTCCTGCTCGCTCTGCTGTGTAAAGAGATGGCGGTCGTGCTTTGGCTACTACTGCCTTTTTGGCTGTGGGTCAAGCGGCGCGTGGGGTTGGTGCCATCTGCCAGTCCTGTTCCTGCACTTCCGTTGTTTGGGGTGCTTCTGGGGGTATCGCTGGTCTATCTGGGAGTGCGCTATCTGAGTTTGGGCTACCTGCTCCAACCAGAAACTTCCGCCCAGATTGAGCCAGGCTCACCCTTACAACATCTCCTGCTGGTGGGGCGCACCTTAGCGACTCTGCTGGGGCTGGTCTACTTCCCGTTTTTCAGTATCACTCCGGCGCATCACTCCGAGTTGCCGGTGTCGCCCCAAGATTTTGTTGCGTGGGTGCAGTTGGTAGTTGGTCTTGGGATGCTGGGGCTGTTTGCTTGGTTGGGGCGTCGAGTCTCGCCGTATGGCTGGCTGTTGGTCGGGGGTGTGGCGACTTTGTTTCCTGTGTTGAACCTGCGCCCGATGGAGTTCGCTTATGGAATCTTCACGGCGGAGCGCTTTTTGACTTTCCCTTTGGCAGTGTTCCTGCTGGGCACGACAGGGATAGTGATGTCTATGCTCAGGAAGGCGCCCGTCTATCGGTTGGCACTTGCCCTTACCGTCGCGTGGGGTGTGGGGTTTGCAGTAGTGACCGCGCTGAGCCTGCCGAACTGGAAGGACGATGAGCCGTTCTGGCAGTGGATTACGCGTTGTGCCCCCAACTCGCCGATTGGCTGGAGCAACCTTTCGGACTACTACAACAAAATCGGTCGCCATCAAGAAGCGTTGGAGTATGCCGAGCGCAGTATCGCCATCGCTCCCGAGAGTGGGATGGGCTGGGTGAATAAGGGAGTCGCTCTGCTTCGGTTAGGCGACCCTGAGGGGGCGATTGCGATGTTCCGCAAAGGCACCGAGCTGGAACCCGACAACATCATCGGCTGGAACAACTTAGCGGTGATGCTCTCGGAACGGGGTCAGCTGGACGAGGCGGAGCAGATTGTGCGTCAGCATGTGCTCAACAAAACGCCCCAATTCATGGGACATCAGGCGCTGGGGCTTATCTACACGCGGCGCGGGCGTCCTGACCTTGCTGAGGAACAGTTTCGCCTTGCTACGCAACAGGTCAGTGTCCCCGAGAATTCGCTTGCCTATAACCTGCTCAAAGAGTTTGAAACGGCGACCCCCTGGCTGGCAGGTGCGGAGCAAGCAATCCGACGCAACGAGCTGGCGCTTGCCGAGTCGTTCCTCCAGCGCGCCGAGCGTCTCCAACCTGACCGTTTCGCGTTTGGCATGATTAAAGCGAACCTCCACTTGGCACAGAACCGTCCGCGTGAAGCGGAGCAAGCCCTCCAAGAACTGCTGGATTACGGCTACCAAGACGCTCGGATTTATGGACTGCTGGGGCTGTGTGCCGAGCGACAGGGCGACCGAAAACGTGCTCAACAGTTTTATCAAAAGGCACAAGCACAATAAGACCCGAACGCAAACCCATCGGGTACACTTTTAGCGTCTGAAACAGAAGGGACGGCGAGGAGTCTAAAGTTCTGTGTCAGGGAAGCGACAAAGGCGTTCGATGGATGGACGAGGCGCAAGAGTTCGAGGCGTTGGTAGCTGCGTATGAGCGGAGGATTTACAACCTTCTGCTACGCATGGTCAACGACCCTGAAGATGCCGCGGACCTTACCCAAGAGACCTTCTACCGTGCGTTCCGCGCCTTCAGTCGCTTTCGTGGCGACTCTCAGCCTTATACCTGGCTGTATCGGATTGCGGTCAACTTGGCGAACGACCACTTGGAAAAGCGGGCGCGAATCCGCAAGCGTGAGGTGGATATCAGCCTGTTGGAGACCGACACCGAGGGCGAATCGACCGGTTGGGACCCGCCCGATATGGGTCTATCGCCCGAAGAGCATCTGCTGCAGCAAGAGTTAGTTGAGCGCGTGCGCTTGCTCATCAGTCAGATGCCACCGGACTATCGCGAGATTATTTTGCTCAGAGAATACGAAGAGATGTCTTACGAGGAGATGGCGGAAGTACTGGGCATCACTTTGGAAGCGGTGCGGAGCCGATTGGCACGCGCGCGCGCCTGGCTCCGTACCCGTCTCTCCCCATATGTGCAGGAGGAGGAACGCTGATGTTCGCACGAACCACTTACCTTGTGTCCCTAACGGGAATATTACTGATACTGGGCATTGCCATCAGCTCGGCTCAAGAACGGCGTGTAGAGACCATCACCATTCGTGGGCTGACCCATGTGTCGGAGAGTGCAGTGCTGACGGCGCTTCGGCTCAAACCGGGCGAACCGTTCACCGAAGCGATTTTAGAGACCGACCGTCAGACCATCTTGGCGATGGGGCTTTTTAGTGAAGTGAAAGCCAGTAGTCAACCTGCAGAGGGCGGCGTGCGTGTACAGTTTGATGTGGTGGAGAACCCACTCATCAAAGAGGTGCGCTTTGTGGGCAACACGGTTCTCAGCGCGGAACAACTGCTTGGCGTCCTGCGGAACAAACCCGGTTTCGTGTTCAACACGAACTTAGCACGCTCTGATATCGGTGCGATTCAAGAGGCGTATCAGCGGGCAGGCTATGTCGTGCTTCCCGAAGGCTATAACCCACCCGATTATCAGAACGGCGTGCTGGAAATCTTGCTCAGCGAGCTCAAAGTCGGCTCCATCAAGATAGAGGGGAACGCCAAAACTCGCGACCGGGTCATCCTACGCGAGATGCGTACCAAGCCCGGCGAGCTGTTCAACATCAATCGCTGGCAACGCGACATCAACCGCCTCTACAACACGGGCTACTTTGACCGTATTGAACCCGAAGAGCAGGCGGGCGAACCGGGCACCATCGACATCGTGTTGCGCTTCAAAGAGCGTCCCACCGGACGATTGAATGTGGGGTTCGCCGTCGATTCGCGACGCCGACTCATCGGTTTGGCGGAAATCTACGAGACCAACTTCCGAGGCAATGGTCAAACGGTGGGGGTCAACTTCCAGAGCACGGGCGGGCGCAACGGCAATAGCATAGAGATTAACTTCACCGAACCCCACTTAGACCGCCACCGCACCAGTTTCTCTATCTCGCTCTATGATAAGCTGGTCTACCGCTTCACCTCCAACTTTTTCGGCGGGCCGAGCCTGCCTGCAGACCAGGAAGACCGTTACGACGAGCGTCGGCGGGGCATCTCACTGGGATTCGGGCGTCCGTTCGGCGATTTTCTCAACGCTTCGGTCGGCTTGCGCACGGAGGATGTCAACACGAACCGTATCGCTACGACCGAGGGGGGTGGGTTCATTCGCCAAGATGGCTCGCTGACCAGCCTTACCCTGCGCGGGGTTTATAACACGCGCGACTTGGACTTAGACCCTGCTACGGGGCAGTTTGTGATGTTGACTTTGGAGCCGGGTGTCACCAACATTCGCTCGGCGGAACAGCAGTTCATTGATGAGGGGGTTGTCAAGCTGGGGCGTTCCAGCTTCTTCCGCGCCTCGTTAGACTATCGGATTTACTTTAGCCCGCAGGGGCGCCGAGTGAACCCGGACGACCGTCGCCAAGTCTTTGCGGCGCGCCTCTACTACGGCACGCTGACCGGCTCGGTTCCGTTCTTTGAGCAGTTCTTTGTGGGCGGTGCCGAAAGTCTACGCGGGTATCCCGAAGACCGATTCTGGGGCAAGCAGGCAGCGATTTTGAGCTTTGAGTTCCGCCAGCCTGTAGAGAAAGCGTTCACGGCGGTCTTCTTCGTGGACATCGGGCACGCTTGGGGGGGCTACCCCACGGTCAACGAGTTCACTCAGAGCCGCGATTTCAAGCCGGAGGTCGGCTACGGTTTAGGGATCCGCGTGCGCACCCCGCTCGGTCCGCTCCGCATCGACTACGGGATTGGTCGCGATGGCGGACGCACCCACTTCAGCGTGGGGCAGGTCTTCTAAGTAGGTACAATTCCGCACACAAGGAGGTTCAAAAATGAGACAGCTACTGACTTTGGGCATTACCGTCTGCGCTATGGCGCTCGCCTTCGCCCAGAACATGGGCGTTGTGGATTATGAGCGTGTGATTAACGAATCGACCTATGTCAAGACCCGCCTGGAGCAGCTTCAGGCGTTGGAGCAGCGCTATCGGGGTGCCCTGCAAGTGCTTCAAGAGAATACCGTCCTCACGGATGAGGAACGCCAAGAGATGACGACTCTGCTATTGGCAGACAATCTAAACGATGCCCAGCGCCAGCGCGTTCAGCAGTTGGCTACGACCTCGCGCCAGCGTTCGGAGGAGCTCCAGTCCCTGCGTCAAAAGCCCAGCCCGTCCGAAACCGAGAAAGCGGCGCTGGAACGGTTCACCCAGATGGAGGTGCGCAGTCGCGAGGCACTGCAGGCACTGGCGCAACAGCTCAGCCAACAGTTGGAGCAGCGCCTCCAGCAGAGCCGCGAAGAGGTGCGCAAGATTGTCCGTGAAGTGATTGGTCAAATCGCTAAGGAGAAAAAGCTAGCGGTGGTCTTCACTGCCGATACGGTTCTCTTTGCCGAAAACGATATCACAGAAGAGGTGATTAAGCGATTGAACGAGCGCAAATAGGTTGGCTCGTTTTGCTCTTAGGGTTGGGATTGAGCGCGTGCCGCACCCCTGTGCCCGAGACCGTGCGCATAGATTGGTCTGCGCTCGCTCCCAGCCCGCCTGCCCGCACGGCGATACCCCCGCTTGCCGATGGGCTTAGTGTGTACCCTGCTGTGGGTCAAACTCTGCCCGTGCTGATGCCCCCTGCACCTCCGGACAGTCTCGGTGCCCGGCGCCAGATTGCGCTTCAGAGCATTCAGGAACAGCGTGAAGCCGTGCGTGAGAGCCTGCTCCGAACGCGGTTGGCAGTGCTGGCAGACTTAGAACCACGATGGCGTATCGATTTGAGGGCAGATTACGCACTTGACCGCCTTCTTGAGGAGCAGG
>JBDNDR010000158.1:0-5286 GCA_046718995.1 Fimbriimonadales bacterium | reverse complement strand
GGGTAGCCGAATAGGCTGTTCAGCTGTATCATGTGCTGGAGTTGAGCATCCAGCGCCCGACGGTTGAAGAGTTGGGTCAGCGGGTCGAGCGCACTCTCTCGGCGCGCTTGCTCCAATTCCTGCATCAGGTTATGCACTTGGGTTTGAAGCTGGGTACGCACCTGCTGATGGCGTTGTTCGCGCTCTTGAACGACCTCAGTCAGTGAGCGCAGGGTGGATTTGAGTATATCTACAGGAATGTGGCTCTCGCCCGAACGAAGTTGCTCGTTCAGATGCTGAATGTGGGTAGAGAGGGCGTCGCTATCTTCACTTTCTTGTTGGATGAGTTGCGACAGCCCACCGATAAGGGTCCAAGCTAGGTCGCGCAGGTCGTTCATCTGGTTGACCACGAAACTCTGTTCAGCCCGGCGGTACTCGCACGCTTTTCGTGGGATGTCTGGGTACTGCTCCAAAATGACCAAATCAGCCAGAGACTGCCAGAGTGCGCGGTTCGACTCGGTCGTACGCTCTGAGGTTTCAAAGGCATACTGTGCCAGACAGCGCAAAACCTGTTCCAGCACCCGTCGCTCGACCGAGTGGGCACCCTCTTGCGAACCCTCGTGCCCCAAAAGCCAATCCCGAAACCGTTCCAACGCACCCACAGCCAACCAGTTTGTTCCACATCACAGGGGCAATCTACAACGCAACCTTGTGTCTTGTTAGGCGTCTAACCACAGGTATACTTGAAGGTGAAACGATGAAATCTCAGCGCACCATCGGGCAGGCATTTGGATTGCTTCTTGTATTGCTTAGTCTTCTCCTCGTAGGTTGTGGTGGTAGCTCCAGTTTTCTGCCTCCTCCCGGCGGTCGTGGCGATGTGAAGTGGACGGTGATGGTGTTCATGAACGCTGCCAACGACCTGGACGACTTCAGCGAGCTGAACATCAATCAGATGGAACAGGTCGCTAACAACCCGAATGTCCGGATTGTGGTGCAGTGGAAGCGTTCGGCACGGTTCGCGCCCTCTGGCAGCTGGACAGGCACCCGACGCTACCTGATTCAGCCTGACAGTGACCCCACACGCATTCAATCCGAACTTTTGGAAGATCTGGGGCAAGGAGTCGATATGGGCAACGCCGACACCCTCCGCGAGTTCATCCAGTGGGCGCGCGCACGCTATCCCGCCGACCGCTACGCGCTGGTCATCTGGAACCATGGCTCCGGTTGGCGTTCGCGCGCGGTACAGGGGCGCGCTGTTTCGTTCGACGATGAGCTCGGTACCAGCATCAAGATTTGGGACCTGCCCACCGCTATCCGCCCCACCTCAGCAGACCCCGTGATGGATGTTTTGTTGTTTGACGCCTCGCTGATGCAGATGTTGGAAGTGGTGTATGAACTGCGTTATGTAGCGCGTTATATCACTGGCTCAGAGGAAAGCCCACCCGGCGAGGGGTATCCTTACCACGAAATCTTGGCGCCCCTCGTCCAAAACTCGGACATCGCTCCTGCGGATTGGGCGCGCCAAATCCCACCGCGTTTCGTCCAGTGGTATCAGACGAACTATCCCGGGTACACCAATATCACGCAGTCGGCGGTGGACACCTCCCGAATCGAGCCCGTTGCGCAGGCACTGGACGCGCTGGCGGGGAGCCTCATAGCCAAACGGGGGCAGTATATCCAGAGCCTTGCCCGCGCTCGTCAAGATGCTCAGAACTATTCCACCTACCCTGAATATAAAGACCTCTGGCATGCTAGCCAGCTTATCAAGGAGTACACGGGCGACCCCGAACTCAGCCAGCGCGTTCAGGTCCTTCAAGAGGCACTCCAGAGCGCGATTATTGCCAACGGGCGGGGACTGAGCGCGCGGGTGCGGAACTCCTATGGGCTGTCCATCTACTATCCCAGCTCGGGCGATTTTCTGGGGCGCTATCGCAACACAGCCCTCGCCCGCGCCACCCGCTGGGACGAATGGCTGGAGATAGCCCCATAGTGGGAACCCTTACTCAAATACCTCACGAAGCGGCAAGCGAAAGCCGGGTAGCACCGGCTCGCCAGCAAGCGTGTCGTTTACCGTGAGCGTTTCGTGGGTGCCATCAGCACGGTAGACCAAAACGGTACGCTGTACTGGGTCTGCTACCCATACGAGCTGGACACCCGCCTCCAACCACTCCTGAACCTTGTCTTGAACTGCTTCGGGCGTGTCGGTGGGTGAAATCACTTCCAGCACCAAATCGGGCACGGTACGACTGAACTGGCGACTGCGAGATTTGGGGGCACGCTCTTTGCGGGTGAAGGCGAAATCGGGCGCACGCACACTTTGACCCTTAGAGGTGGATAACACAAAGCCCGGTTCAGCGATGTAAACCTTGCCCAGCTGATTCTCAAGGGCATAAAAACCGGCACGCACACCGATCCGCGCAGCGACCTCCCCGTGTTCTTCACCCGCCGGCATCGTTTCATGAACCTCACCGCGTATCAGTTCCACAGGTTTGCCTGCATAGTGGCGCTCGAACTCGTCCACCGTCATCTTATCGGGAACGACTTTCGCCATCGGCACTCACCGTCCATAGTATACCCTGACCTTGCTTGAGGTATCCTTTGGGTATGCCGTACGAATTCGTACTGCGTAGCCCAGAAAAGGTAGAAATCCGCTACGAGATTGGTGGGATAGGCTCGCGCGCTTTGGCAGCGGTGCTGGACGACCTGATTGTGCTAACCTTAGTCGGGCTAATGGGGCTGTTCCTAATCGCGCTGGAGGAGACATTAGGCGCCCTAACCAGTATGCTTACGGTCTTAGGGGAAGGCTGGTCGCTGGCACTGACTCTGTTTCTTGGTTATGTGATGTGGTTCGGCTACTACATCGGTTTCGAGATTCTCTGGAACGGTCAGACGCCTGCCAAGCGCTTGTTAGGTCTACGCGTGATGAAAATCGATGGCACCCCAGTAACGCCCCAAGCCGTCTTCATACGGGAGCTGTTGCGCATCGTGGACGCCCTACCCATCTGTATCTTCGGTTATAGTGTTGCAGGGCTGGTTGCCTTTTTTAACCCTTATGGACAGCGTATCGGTGATATGCTGGCGGGCACCTTCGTGGTCAAAGAGCGCCCTGCCCTCGCCCCGACTTTAGAGACACTCAGCCAAACCTACACCGAGCAGGTTCACCCGATGGAGTCGGAGTTGCCCCTTGTGTTAGACCTTTCGCCGAGCGACTACCGCAACCTGAAGGCGTTCCTCGACCGGCGCGACCAGATTGCCCCTGAGTATCGCCGACAGTTAGCGCAGGAACTGTACGACTACCTCACACAGAAGCTGGGCATGACCCCTTCCGAACAGCACTCCCACGAGGGGATACTGGAAGCAATCGCCACTCGGTACGCCCGCGAGCGAGGACGGTTGGAGTAGACGATGCGCGTCTTGGTCGCTCCGACTGCTTACAAAGGCACTCTTTCGCCCATAGAGGCGGCGCAGGCGATTGCAGAGGGTGTTCAGCAAGCGTTCCCCGATGCCGAAATAGACCTTTGCCCGATTGCCGATGGTGGCGATGGCTGGTTGGAGGTGTGGGAGTTTCACGCAGAAGGCAACGCTCAGCACATCCCTGTACAAGCGCGTGACCCTTTGGGCAACCCTATCGCGACCGAATGGCTCCTATTCCAAGAGCGAGTGGCGGTGATTGAGAGTGCGCGTGTGTGCGGATTGAAACGGCTTTCCTATCCTGCCCCCTTAGAAGCGAGCACGGAGGGTGTGGGCGACCTCCTGCGCTCGGCGGTGGAGCATCCCCAAGTGGAGGAGATTTGGCTGGGTCTGGGTGGAAGCGCGACCACCGATGCGGGCGTGGGTGCCCTCCGCGCGCTGGGCTTCCAGACGCTGGATACGCAGAGTCAGCCCATTCCACCCGGTGGTCAGGGACTTAGCCAGCTGGAACGCATCGTCCCACCTGCCACAGACCCCTTGCAGGGGAAGTCCCTGATACTATGTGCCGATGTGGAGAACTTAATCACGGGTGAACACGGCTCGGCACGAGTCTTCGGACCGCAAAAAGGCGCGACCCCAGACCAAGTGGCACAGCTGGAGGCGGGGCTGGAGCAGTTCCGAAAAGTCGCCTTGTATGAGCGCGGTAGAGACCTGCTCACCGTTATGGGGTCAGGCTCGGCAGGCGGGATGGGCGGGGGACTTCATGCCTACCTCAACGCGCCGATAGTCTCCGGTGTTGCTTGGCTCCTAAGGCAGATTCGCTGGCAGGAGCGTCTGGCGAGTGCTTCCCTGCTCATCACGGGTGAGGGTCAAGTAGACCACCAGACCCTGATGGGCAAGGGTGTTGGGATAATTCTTCAGCAAGCGGTTGCCCAGGGCGTGCCCGTCTGGGTAGTTGCGGGTCGCAAAGGTGAGGGCTGGCAAGCCGTTGAGAATCTGCCGAAGGTGCGGGTTTCGGCGGCGAGTGAACTTAACCCGCACCTCTCGCCGGCTCAGGCGCTTCAGGAGGCGACCGTTTCTTTGGGGCTATCCGAAGGGATGTAGCGTGGGAAATAGATGCGGAAAGTTGTCCCGTGCCTTAGGGCACTCTCGACCTCAATTGTGCCTCCTAACTGCTTAACAATCCCCTCAACGGCTGCCAGTCCCATGCCTGTACCCTCGCCTTGGAGTTTTGTAGTGTAGAACGGCTCAAAGATGCGGGATAGTACCTCGTCGGGAATACCAATGCCTGTATCCGCAACCTCTAACTTGACATACTCGCCCGGTTCCAGTCCACTCTCGGTAGGCAGTTCTTGAATATGGTTGGAGACGCGGATTGTGAGCGTGCCGCCTTCTGGCATGGCGTCGCGTGCGTTCGTGGCGAGGTTGAGTATCACCTGAGTTAGTTGGGTCGGGTCGGCATGCACCAGCCATAGGTCGGGTGCAACTTCCACGCGTAGAAACACACTGGAGGTAAACAAGCGGTTGAGGATTGTGTCCATCTCGTCGAGCACTTCGCGGAAGTGGACTGGCTTTTTCTGGATAACCTGCTTGCGTGCGTAGGCTAACAGTTGACGCGTTAACTCGCTGGCACGCTGGCTCGCTTTGAGAATGCCCTCGGTATAACGCGTCAGTTCGGGATTGTTGAGGCGGCTTGCCAGCAGCTCCGTATAGCCGATGATAGCAGTCAAAATATTATTGAAATCGTGGGCAATCCCGCCCGCTATCCGCCCGATACTTTCAAAACGATACGCTTTAGCGAGCTGCTCCTGGAGCCGTTTGAGTTCAGTGATGTCTTGCGCAATCACCCACCCGCGAACCAAGTAGCCGTCGCGTACCACGCCCCAAACACTGATG
>JBDNDR010000157.1:0-5354 GCA_046718995.1 Fimbriimonadales bacterium | reverse complement strand
TGTGGGGGTTTGGGAGGGCGTGTTTCATCGGCGTCATCGGCGTTGGGTACGGCTGTTTCGGGAAGATGGCTCACTGGTGTTGACATCGGGCGAGTTGGCAGAGCAAGAACGTCAGCGCGCTGAAGAGGAGCATCAACGAGCAGAGCAAGAACGCCAGCGTGCCGAGCGATTGGCACAGCGACTGCGGGAACTCGGTATAGAGCCAGAGGAGTAGGCTTCACCCCCTGCAAAGCAGGAGGCGAGCCTCTGAAGACTGCTAAGGGAGATAGGCGATAACCGCCGACAGCACAAAGAACACAACTGCCAGAATCAGGGTCAGCCGTGAGAGGTTGTCATCAAAACCCGGTTTCGCCTTGCCGTACATACCCTCCGCCGAACCGGGCGAAAAAATCCCTTCGGAGCGGGTGGTCTGGATGGTCACCAAAAAGATGAACACTACCGCAACCAGGATGACTACCCAGGTCAACACATTCGTTAGGACCGCCATCGTTGTTCCTCTTCCATTTGATAGATTCGCTCGCGCACATCTTCCACAGGCTCTTCTAAGGAGCGGGAGACCTCTTCGCCTGCTTTTTTGAACTCGCGCATGGCTTGCCCCACGGAGCGTGCGATTTCGGGAAGCTTGCGGGGCCCGAAAATCAGCAACGCTATCACGAAGAGCACCATGATTTCGCTAAAACCGATGCTTCCGAACATAGTCTGCCTCCTCGCCAGCGCGTCAGCGAGCAATCAGATTATACCCTACCTTATGCCCCCTTGAAGAAGGTATACTGCAAGCGATGGAAGCGCATGAGGAGGTTGTGGTGATGGATGCGGAGGACATCCGCCGTGCCATCACACGGATTGCCCACGAGATTTTAGAGCGCAATAAGGGCGCGCGCGACCTGGTGGTGATTGGAATCCAACGGCGTGGCGTACCCGTAGCCCGTCGGCTGGCACTCGCCCTGTCCCAAATTGAAGGCACTGGCATCCCCTGCGGCAGTGTAGACATCACCCCCTACCGCGACGACCTAACCGAACGCCCGACCCCACTCCATCGCAACCAGTCGGATGTCCCGTTCCAGATTACAGGCAAGCGCGTGGTGCTGGTGGATGAGGTCATCCATACGGGGCGTACCGTGCGCGCAGCGATGGAAGCGGTTATGCACCTCGGACGCCCAGCCAGCATCCAACTCGCCACGCTGATTGACCGAGGACATCGCGAACTGCCCATCCGCCCCGACTATGTGGGCAAAAACCTCCCCACCAGTCGCACCGAATTCGTACTGGTAGAACTGTCGGAGTTAGAGGGTCGCGATCGAGTGGTGCTACGCAAACATCGCGAACCTGCGCCCCAACTGCCTTGAGGTCGCCACATGCCTCACCTGCTCACTGCAGACGATATACCCGTCGCCCCGCTCCTGAGGCGAATGGCATCACTGAGTATGGCGGGGGGCATCAAGACCGCTCCCCCAACCAAAAACCTGATTGCGCTCCTGTTTTATGAACCCAGCACCCGCACGCGGGGCGCGTTTGAGCAAGCCTGCGTGCTTCTCGGTTATCACCCATTAGTCATCACCACCACCGCCAGCAGCATCCAGAAGGGCGAGAGCCTCAAAGACACCGTGCTGACCCTCTGCGCGCAGGGTGTGAAGGCGTTGGTCGTGCGCCATCCGCGACCGGGCGCGGTTCAACTTGCCAGCCGATTCTCTTCTGTGCCCGTGTTAAACGCAGGCGACGGCGCACACGAACACCCGACCCAAGCGTTGTTAGACCTGTTCACCCTCTGGGAGCATTTCGGTCAGCCCGACCCCACGACCCGCTGGCTGGAAGGGCGTAAGGTGGCAATCGTGGGAGACATTCGGCACAGTCGAGTGGCGCGCTCCAACCTGACCCTGCTTGCGCGAACGGGTGCCGAAGTGTGGCTCTGTGCCCCGCCGACCCTCCTGCCCGATGCACCCCTGCCTAACGCCCACCTGACCCACGACCTCCATCAAGCGATAGTCGGTGCTGAGGTGGTGATGACCCTCCGCCTGCAGACCGAGCGAATGCAACAGGGACTCCTGACAAGCCTCAACGCCTACCGTCGCGACTACCAAATCAACGCTGAACGCCTGCGCGAGGCTCATCCGAACTGTGTGGTGATGCACCCTGGTCCCATCCAGCGGGGCGTGGAGATTAGCGACGAGGTCGCCGATGGGATTGCCTCTCGAATCCTGACTCAGGTGCGAAACGGGGTGTATGCCCGTTTCGCTTGCTTAGAGTGGGCGCTCGGCTAAGACTATCAGCCCTACTGCTTCTCTACCGCACTTGCGCTGAGTGGCTCGGGAAGGGTGCGTCGGGAGGGGGCTTTCTTGCCTCGCGGTACCACTTGGCGCGGGGCTGGGGGTGGCGGTGTTTCACCTTGTGCGCGTGCGACCCCATAGCGCACATCACGCGCTCGGCGCGCCGTCGCCAGCAACCCCCCAATCACGGTCAAGGGCGGTCCCAGCCAGACCAGAATCGTGAACGGCTTAACATAGACCTCCAGCGGGATGACCCAGCGTGGGTTCGTCTCTGGCTTACCGGGCACCATAATCATCTGGAACTCCACCATCCGCTGGCTCACATCCATCTGGCTGACCAGAATCTGCGCGCCATCAGGGAGTGGCACAGGAATCGGCACGACCCCACCCGAAGTCACCACGCGGAACGGCTCCACCTCCACAGGCTTCTCCCAGTTGGGATGGCTCACACGCACGCGGGCAATCGCACGGAACCCCTCAGAACCCATAGACCCTCCCGTCTCGAACCCGAGGAACGCCACCGTATAGCCGTCTTTGGTGGCTTGTTCCTTCTCGTGGAGGCGTATGGTGAGGGGACTGGCGTCCACTTGGGGCGGGGCAAAGAAGGCGACATACAGGTCATGATCCCACCAGCGCACAATATGGGGCCAGACAACATTATTATTCTGTGTACGGCGCTGGTCTTGGTAAAAGCGTGGCTCCACGATGAACTTCTGGTCGTGTGAGGCAACCTCCACGCGCACCCGGTTGAACTTATCAGCGAGCGGGTCGCCGGGAAACTTCTCGTTGCCCGTCATATCCAGATAGCGCCAGCGGTAGCCCAACGCCATCGTGTCTTGACCCTGCATCACCACCACGCGCTCCTTGACCTCGTAGAAGTTGGAAATCAGAAGCCCTAAGATAGCGATCCCCAAGCCGACATGGGTCAGGAACCCACCCAGCGTCAACTTGGAGGTGCGCATGCGTCGCCAGATAGCCCCCATGTTAGAGAACACCACAAACGCCAACAGCACCGAAATCAGCAGTGTCAGCGGTTCGCGGAAGCCCAAGAAGAACAACACGAACCCCGTCGCCACCGCAGCAAGCCACCCTTTCGTGAGGCGCTGGAGAATCTCGTCTAAGCTCATCCCACGCCAGGTCAAGAGCGGCGCGGCGGCTAAGAGGAGCGCAGTCACTATAATCCACGGCGCATGCACCTGATTGTAGAACGAGGGCTGAAGCGAGACCATCTGCCCTGTGAACGCCTTGCTAATCAGGGGCCACGAGGTGCCAATCAGGCTAATCAGTGCGGAGATGACGAGCAGTCCAATCCCCCAGCGAACTGCGGTCTCACGCGAGAGCGGTCGGGCTTGAGTCTTGGCAGGTAGAGGCATCTGACGATAGCGCCACGCCCACAGCCCAACGGTGAGCAACAGCCCGCCCAACAGCATAGACAGCAGAATCCAGAGCGCACTCTTGGCGAGGGCATCAAACGAGTGCACCGAGACCTCCGCCAACAGCCCACTGCGCGTAAGGAAGGTGCCATACACGAACATCACGAACGGGACTGCCATCAGCAGATGGTTCCAGCGTACCATCCGCCCGCGATTGATTTGGAGCATCAGCCCGTGCAGTCCCGCCGCCATCGTCAGCCAGGGGAAGTAGGAGGTGTTCTCTACGGGGTCCCACGCCCAGAATCCGCCCCAGCCGAGCGTCTCATACGCCCAGTAGCCGCCGAGTGCCAGCCCGATACCGAGCATCGTGGTGGTGTAGATTGCCCACGGGCGTACGCGCACTACCCACTCGTGGTACTCGTTGCGCCAGAGGCTTGCAATCGCATAAGCGAACGGCACCGCCAGCGCAGCGAACCCCGCGAAGATAATCGGCGGGTGGATTTTCATCCACACATTCTCCAGAACGGGGTTCAGCCCGAAACCGTCTTGCGGGGGCCAGATGGGCGGAGCGGGGTTCGGCTTCTCCAGCGGGTCAAATGGGCTTTGGTACGCCAAAATGCCCATCAGCAGAAGCACAATCGCGCTGTAGACCGCCATCACCCAGCGTTCATAGCTCCCTGCAGTGCGCATCAGGATGAGTCCGTAAATCCCCGTCCAGAGTGCCCACAGCAGGAAACTCCCCTCCTGACCCGCCCACGCACTTGCCATCTTCATCAGGGGCGAGAGCGACCGCTCGCTGAAGCTGAACACATATTCCAAGTCGTAGCGTCCGGTGAGTAGGGCATATTGGAGGACTGCTTGCGCCCCGACAATCGCCACGAACGCCCCCACAAACCCCAAACGCGCCCAGCGCATCAGTGCAGGACGCCGACCGCTCAACAGATAAAATATCACCGAGAGAAGGGCACATACTGCCCCAAACCAAATCACACTATAACCGATAAGCATTTTTGTCTCCTAAATAGGTGCGCTTTAGCCGGCTCTGCCGGAGCCAATCAGTTCTTAGCCGTCTGTTGTTCGCCTTGATACTTGCTGGGGCACTTCACCAGCATATCACGCGCATGGAAGACCCCGTCCTCCACATGACCAATAACCACCACCTGAGTTGCAACCTCAAAGTTGTTCGGCTTGCCTTTGGGGTAGACCACTTTCACTTTGCCCGTCTCATCTTCGCCTTCAAAGGTGAGGGTCATCGTCTTGATGTCGAACTGGACGGTCTGCTGAATCGGTTTGAGCGGGAGATGCACCTCGCGCTGAGACTCGGTGAGTTGAGCGACCTTCACATAGGGGCTGGTATTGCTGACAAAGGCACGGACGGTGAACACAAGCCCCGCAAGAACCAGAACAATCATTGCGATACTGCTCGGTTTCATAGTCACCTCCGCACTCATTATACCCCACTAAAGCCCCTTGAACCTGCAGGGTACAATTCCGCAAGCAGGAGCCAGGGATGAGAACGCAGGTTCAGTTTCTCAAGCGATTGTTAGAACAGGCATACGAAGGTAGTCGTTGGCACAGTTTCAGTTCGGCAGTAGATGGACTAACCGAGGAAGAGGCAATCTGGGTACCCCCGACAGGCTTCAAAGGTTTCCGATGGGCAGATGGGTCGATTCTTAAAATCGTGTTCCATGTGGGCGCAGATAAAATCGTGCAAATC
>JBDNDR010000156.1:0-5374 GCA_046718995.1 Fimbriimonadales bacterium | reverse complement strand
CAAGCGCAATCCTTTGAACTGTGAGACCATCAGTGGGCTGGCGCGTGTGGTACGCGCAAATGCGATGGCGATGCTGGAGTCGGTCTCCACATGGCACGAACGCGACCTCACCAACTCCAGCGTGGAGCGTATCATCATCCCCGACACGCTGACGCTGGTACATTGGATGACCCGCAAACTGCGCACGATTCTGGACGGGCTGGTGGTTCTGCCCGAGAATATGAAGCGCAACCTGGAACTGTTGGGTGGGCTACCCTACAGCGAACATCTGATGTTGGCGTTGATTCAGAAAGGGCTTTCGCGTGAGCAGGCGTATAAGCTGGTTCAACGGAACGCCAGCCGTGTGTGGGACGAGCGCATCCCGTTCCTTGAAGCGCTCTTGAGCGACCCGGAGGTATGCGCCCTGCTGAGCGAAGAGGAAATCCGCCAGTGCTTAGACTTGGAGCATCACCTGCGCCACCTCAACACAACGGTGGAGCGCGTGCTGGGGCGAACCTGACGCAGGCTCCGAGCGAGAAGACGGTATCATCTTAGGCGTGCGTGCCCAACTGAGCGAACTCTGGCAATATCGGGAACTGCTCTGGACACTCGTCGTCCGTGAGCTGCGGGTGCGCTACAAGAACTCGGCGTTGGGTTTCTTCTGGTCGCTCCTGAACCCGCTCGTCACCGTGATGGTGATGACCATTGTGTTCAAATATGTGATGGGCATGCGCATCGCCAACTACTCAGCCTATATTCTGGTGGCGTATCTGCCGTGGACCTTTTTTCAGTTCGCCCTGCTGGATTCCAGTCAGACCCTGCTGGTGTATATGCAGGTGATTCGGAAGATCTACTTCCCCCGCGCGCTATTGCCCCTCGCCACAACTTGCGCGAACCTAATCCACTTCTTGCTGGCGATGGGCGTGCTGTTCGTGTACCTCTACCTCTATGTTAGAACGCCCCTCCAGTGGGGTTTGTTCTTGATACCGATGGTCATCCTAAGCCAGACGCTCTGGGTGGTGGGGCTATCGCTCCTGATTTCCAGCTGGAATGTGTTTTACGAGGATGTGAAGTATCTGGTGAGTGTGGGGCTTCAATTGATGTTCTTTTTGACGCCGATTATCTATTTTTCGGAACAGTTGCGCTATACCAGCCTGGTTCCAGAGGCGTGGCGTGAACCGCTCTTTTGGGTGTACCATCTGCTCAATCCGATGGCGACACTGGCGATGGCGTATCGCAAACTGATACTGCCGCCCATCACGGTCATCCAAGAGACCCCTGCGCTTACCAGTCAAGCGGTTCAGTATCCCGATATGCCGCTGCCTCTCTGGCTATTAGGTATCAACCTGCTGATGGGGTTTGGCGTAGCCTATCTGGGACTGCGCTACTTCCGCAAGCGTGAATGGGAGTTTGTAGAGCGACCATGACTCAAGAAGAGCTCATCGCATGGCACAAACTGTGTAGTCTGGACTTCTCAGCCACCAAGCTGAGTGCCCTACTTGAAGCGTTCGGTTCACCAACCGCAGTGTTGGAGGCGGAGAGCGAGGAATTGCGTTCCGTACCGAACCTTCGCGAGGCGGACATCGCAGCGATAGAGCGACTGCGCACCGAACCGGCTAAGCTTCCAAGCGCCTTAGAAGACGGCACTATATATCTTGTGTGCCGAGAGGATGAAGCGTACCCCGCGCCCCTGCGTGAGTCGGTGGAAGACGCTCCCACAGCCCTCTGGGTATGGGGCGAGATTCTGGAGCGCGACCGCTTCGCTGTGAGCGTCGTTGGCACCCGCCGTCCCACCTCCTACGGCAGGATGGTGACCGAGCGGTTCGTGCGCGACCTGTGCGAGGCGGGCTTGACCATCGTGAGCGGAGGCGCGGAAGGCATCGACACCATCGCCCACCAGACGGCGCTGGAGCATGGTGGACGCACTATTGCGATTCTGGGCAGTGGGTTGGGCAAGCTCTATCCCTCCAGCAACCGACGCCTGTTCCAGCAGATTGCCGAGTCGGGCGGGGCGGTGATTTCCGAGTACGGTTATGAGGCGGCGCCCGAAGCGTGGCGTTTCCCGAACCGCAACCGCCTCATCGCAGGCTGGGGGCTTGCAACGCTGGTGATTGAAGCGCCCGAAGCCAGCGGCGCCATGATTACGGCACGGCTCGCCGCCGAGATGGGGCGCGAGGTGTTCGCAGTGCCGGGCAGTATCGACAATCCCGCCAGCAAAGGGTGCCACGCGCTCATCAAGGACGGCGCAGGATTGGTGGAATGCGCTCAAGACATCTTAGACGCCCTGCGCATCCACAGCGAGCCGAAAGAGCGTACCCTGCAACTTCCGATGTTGACCGAGACGCAAGAGCGGCTCCTGAGCGTCTTGAACCTACAACCTCAGCACTTAGACCAGCTGGCACGACTCGCTGAGCTGCCCATCCATCAGGCGCAGGTGGAGCTGACCACCCTGGAGATGCTGGGGTTGGCGCGCCGAATGCCGGGAGGTACCTTCGTGCGGGTCTTGTAAAACTCAGGGATTTTGGAGCAAATGCTCTACGGCGCGCGCAAAGGTCTCATAGTCCCGTGTGCCTTCCCACCAGTAGCGGATTCGCCCCTGCGTATCGATGAGCATCGTTTGGGGTACACCGTGAATGTGGAAAGCCTGTTCTATAGCCCGGTTAGCTAACATCTGCGGGTAGCGGATACCCTGTTGTTCGCAGAAGCGCTTCAGCCCCTGTTCCCCCTCAGGCTCATCATAGGCGACTCCGACCATCAACAGACGGGCACCGTAGGTCTCGTGGAGGCGTTTGAGTGCAGGGAGCTCCTCCACACACCCTGCGCACCAAGTGCCCCAGTGATTGAGCAGTAAGGGTTTCTCAGGGCGGCTGAGGTTGACCTGAGTGCCATCAAGCAGACGCAGGGTCAGATTGGGCGCGGGGAGCAAAGTCTGCGACTGGTATGGTTGGGGGGGTTGCGTGTTGGGATAGTCGTTTTTGGCAGTGCGCCACCATTCCCGCCACTGAGCCAACGCACGCTTGCGCTCCGATTCGGGTGCTGTGTAGCGCGCATAGTAGTTTTTGCCCGTAATGGAACGGAGTGCGCTCATCGCCATCTGCACCGTTTCGGGGTTTGAATCTTCCAGCATCGCAATCAGCGTGGGTACGGCGCGCCGGTCTTTGAGCGAAGAGAGCTTCTGGATAGCGACCTGACGGACTTGGTTATCATGGTCTACGGCGAGGTTCAGCAGGAACCCCAACGCGGTCTCTCGGGGCAAGGTGTGTGCCAGCTCCGCAGCGCGCGTGCGTACCGCCGAATGGTAGTCGCGTGCCGCCGTTTCCAGAGTCTCCAACAGGTTCGGAGGGCGCAGTTCGGCGATTGCCCCTAAGGCACTGACCCGTACTTCGGTGGGCTGGCTCGGCTCCAGCATGGGAAGCAGGCGCTCCAGTTGGGTTTCGGGAGGGAGCGTTTTGATTTGCTCTATCTGGAGGACGGCTTCTGCCTCTTTGCGGTGAGCCAGCTCGTGCGCATCGGGCGCTTGCCACATAAGGCGCACCCCCAGAGCGACGCCAACCAGCACAAGCGCCACCAGCAACCCAACCGCCTTACGCTTCATGGCAGAAGTGTACCCATCAGATACCCATCTGCCCGTAGTCGCGCAAGAGTCCGATGACCTTGCCAATCACGCGTGCGTCCTCCGAACGCACATAGATTGGCTCATAAGCGGGGTTAGCCGATTCGAGCCGTACCCACTCGCGCTCGAAGAAGATACGCTTGATGGTTGCCTCATCGCCCACCAGCACCGCCACCAACTCGCCGTTGTAAGCGGTCTGCTGGGGCTTGATGACCACCAAATCGCGCGGGAGGATATGCTCGCCCACCATGCTATCGCCCTTGACGCGCAGGAGGAACGCGCTCTCCACATTCCGCACCATATCGGCAGGCACTGGGATCAAGTCTTCTTGGTTCTCATAGGCTAAGATGGGGGTTCCTGCAGCGATAGTCCCGATAAGGGGTAGAAACCGCACCCGTTCCCGCTCAGGTTGATAGTCGGGATGGACGACCTTAATGGAGCGCGCTTGGTTGCCCCGCTCTATGTAGCCTTTGCGTTGAAGGGCATCCAGGTGAATCGCCACGCCGCGAAGACTCCGTACTAACCCCGTGCCCTGCTGAATCTCCCTCAGGGTGGGGGGATACCCATGCTCCTTGACAAACTGCACGATGTACTGCAGAATCGCTTTCTGTGCTTGTGTCAGTGTTTTCGCCATCGGTTCGCCTCCCTGGGTTCTCCCCGAACAGGGGAGAACCCTATTGCGCTTCGCTTCGAACAGCATAGGGAACGGTGGCTCCCATATGTAGAATATTGTACACTACTTTTTGTCTACCTGTCAAGGGTTTGGACGGAATTTCGTCCGAATTTGCCCAAAAAGTACCGAATCAGTCAGGTTTGCTCGCCCTCATCTCCGCCCTACTTGCACAAGAAGGAAGCAGTTTCAACTGAACAGCTCCAGACTGTGGCATAATTGTCATAGGAAACGCTTGAGGGTTTCCTGCAGTCTAACCATTTTACCAAAGATAAATAGCGGAGTGAACGATGCAGACGATGCCGACGAACGCGAAACCAACGACCCGTGTTGTGCAGTTATTGATGTGTGCGCCCAGTGCCTACGATTTATTGTATGAGATCAACGCTTGGATGCACCTGAGCGATAAACCTGATAAGCGCCAAGCGTGGAAGCAGTGGGAACAGCTCTATCAAACACTGACTGAGCAGGTGGGCATCCCTGTCGCACTGATCGAGCAGGCGAGCGAAGCCCCCGATATGGTGTTCACCGCCAACGCTGGGCTACCCCTGCCGGGCAGGCAGATTGTACTCTCCCGATTTCGCCACCCCGAACGGCAAGTAGAGGAGCCGTACTTCGAACAGTGGTTCCGCCAGCAGGGCTACCAAATTCACCTGATGCCTTCCAACTGCGCTTTTGAGGGGGAGGGCGATGCCTTCCTAATAGAGGACACGATTGTGGCAGGCTATCGTAAGCGCACCGATATCTGCGCCCACCGCTACCTAAGCGAGCTAACTGGCTTGCCCACGCTCAGCCTGGAACTGGTCGACGACCGCTGGTACCACTTGGATACCTGCTTCTTGCCTCTGGGTGGACGGCTGGTCGCTTACTATCCTGACGCCTTCGACTGGTATGCCCGACGCGTGATTGAACAGCACTTTGAGACCATCCCCGTCACCCCAGAGGAGGCACTCAAGTTCGCCTGCAACTCGGTGGTCATCGGCAAACATGTGGTGATGCCCGCCGGTTGCCCCGTGCTCCGCTTCTACTTGGAAGAGCACGGCTACACGGTCTACGAAGTGCCTATGAGTGAGTTCATCAAGTCGGGCGGGGCGTGCGCCCCTGATCAGCCG
>JBDNDR010000155.1:0-5413 GCA_046718995.1 Fimbriimonadales bacterium | reverse complement strand
GAAGGCTATGAGCCAGCCTCGACAATCGTTCAGCAGTGCGAACGAATCGGGCGTCAAACAGGCGGTTCGCTTCAGGTGATGCGCGACCCGATTGAAGCCGTCGCAGGTGCCGATGTGGTCTACACCGATGTGTGGGTCTCTATGGGCTACGAGACGGAACGCGAGGTGCGGACACGCCAGTTCACTCCCTACCAAGTGAACCGCCCTCTGATGCGCTTGGCTCAGCCTGACGCGATGGTTCTCCACTGCTTGCCTGCCCACCGCGGCGAGGAAATCACCAGCGATGTGCTGGACGGTCCGCAATCCGCCGTGTGGGACCAAGCCGAGAACCGTCTCCACACCCAGAAGGCGCTGCTGAGCCTCCTGCTATGCGGAGGTTAGGCGGGCTACATTCCCAGTAGCGGTCTCAAGAAGCGTCCTGTGTGGCTGGCTTCCACCTGAGCCACCTGTTCGGGGGTACCTTCGGCGACAATCCGCCCGCCCCCGCTCCCACCTTCAGGACCCAGGTCGATCAGCCAGTCGGCGGTCTTGATGACATCTAAGTTGTGCTCAATCACGATGACGGTGTTGCCCGCGTCCACCAGGCGGTGCAGCACGCCCAGCAGTTTATTCACATCTTCGAAGTGAAGCCCTGTAGTCGGCTCATCTAAGATATAGACGGTGTTGCCTGTGGCGCGCTTGCTGAGCTCGGTGGCGAGCTTGACGCGCTGCGCTTCGCCTCCTGACAGGGTCGGTGCCGGTTGACCCAGCCGAATGTAGTCCAACCCCACATCGTAGAGTGTCTGCAGCTTGCGTGCGATAGGCGGTATCGGTGCGAAGAACTCCAACGCCTCTTCCACCGTCATCTCCAGCACATCGGCGATGGTCTTGCCCTTGTACCGCACTTCTAAGGTCTCGCGGTTGTAGCGTTTGCCTTTACACACCTCGCATGGCACATACACATCGGGCAGGAACTGCATCTCTATTTTGAGCATCCCATCGCCCCGACAGGCTTCGCACCGCCCACCCTTCACATTGAAGCTGAAGCGTCCGGGTTGGTAGCCGCGCGCCCGTGCCTCAGGGGTGCCCGCGAACAACTCCCGAATCGGGTCAAAAACGCCCGTGTAGGTGGCGGGATTACTACGGGGTGTGCGTCCGATGGGCGACTGGTCGATATCCACGACCTTGTCCACCCACTCCAGCCCCTCAACGCTGTCATGATCGCCCCAGACGCGTCGTGTGCCGTAGATGTGGTACTGTAGGCGTGGGTAGAGGGTTTCCTGAATCAGCGTACTCTTGCCCGAACCTGAGACGCCAGTTACACACACGAACAGCCCCAGCGGGAACCGCACCGTGAGGTTCTGGAGGTTATTGGCGCGTGCCCCCCGCACAACGAGCCATTTATCGGGATGGGGTTCACGGCGCGCTTTGGGTACCTCTATCTTGCGTGCGCCCGAGAGATACTGTCCCGTCAGGCTGTTGGGACAGGCAATCACCGCCTCCACAGGACCGGCGACCACCACCTCGCCCCCATGCTCACCGGCACCCGGACCTAAGTCGATCACCCAGTCGGCGGCGCGTATCGTCTCCTCATCGTGTTCCACCACCACGACCGTGTTGCCCAAATCGCGTAGGCGCAGGAGCGTGTTGATGAGTTTCTGGTTGTCGCGCTGGTGTAGCCCGATGCTCGGCTCGTCCAGCACATAGAGCACGCCCATCAGCCCCGCCCCGATTTGGGTAGCGAGTCGGATGCGCTGCGCTTCGCCGCCGGCAAGGGTGTTCGCCGAGCGGTCCAGGGTCAGATAGCCCAGCCCGACATCCAGAAGGAACTGGAGCCGCGCCCGTACCTCGCGCAGAATGCGGTCAGCAATCGTGCGTTCACGCGGGCTAAGCGCCTCTTCTAATCTCGCAAACCACTGGGCGCACTCTTCAATGCTCATGGTGGTGACCTCAGCGATGTTCCTATCGGCGACCGTTACTGCCAGGCTCTCGGGCTTGAGGCGTTTGCCCCCACACGCAGGGCACGGTTTGGTGGACATAAACTGTTCTAGCTCCTGACGAATGTACTCACTCTCGGTCTCATCATACTTGCGCTTTAAGATGGGGATGATGCCCTCAAACTCGGTGTCAATATATTTGGTGCGTCCCCAGCGATTGCGGAAGGCGACGGAGACATTGCCCTCAGTGCCATACATCAGGGCGTGGAACTGCTCCTCCGTGAGGTTTTCTAAGGGCGTGTCGAGGGTAAACGCCAGCCGTCGGGCTACCCCTTCCAGCATCGCCATACGCCAATCGGTCATAGCGCCGTCTTTTTTCAAGAAGGGAGCTAACGCCCCCTGCCGAATGGAGCGTGTGCGGTCAGGCACGATTAGGTTAGGGTCAAACTCGGTTTTCGTGCCCAGCCCGGTACATTCAGGGCAAGCGCCATAGGGGCTGTTGAAGGAGAAGTTGCGCGGTTCCAACTCGCCGATACTAATGCCGCAGTCGGGACAGGCGAAATGCTCGGAGAAGTGGAGTTCCGAACCTGTTTCAATAGGAACGCCCGCAATCATAAGTGGCTCTGCGCTCATCGTTTGGTTATTCATAGGCACCCACAAGAAGGCGAATTAACAGGGCAAACAGATGACCCTACGAAAAATTATACCTCTCGTGCAGGAAGACCGATTTCGCCCCCGAACAGAGTGCCCATCGCGCGGGAGCAGGATAGAGCAGGCACTGGCGCGCTCCCGCTCGGCAAACGACGGAGTGGACGATGGAATCGAATATTTTTACAAATGTGGTCTTGCCCGTTGCCTTGGCGGTGATTATGCTGGGGATGGGCATGGGACTCACTGCGGACGATTTTCGGCGTGTGGTCGTGTTTCCTAAGGCGTTCGCCGTTGGGCTGTTCGCCCAGATGGTGCTTCTGCCCCTCACCGGATTTGCGATGGCGCTCATCTATCCGATGGAGCCAGCGCTCAAGGTGGGGGTGATGATTCTTGCCCTCTGTCCAGCGGGTGCCACGGCGAACCTGATTACCTACTTAGCGCGGGGCGATGTGGCGCTGGGCATCACCCTCACCGCTTTCAACAGTCTGATTATCATCATCACGACGCCGATTTTTGTGAACCTCTCGCTCCAATATTTTATGGGGGAGAGCGCGCAGATTCAGCTCCCGGTGATGCGCACCATTCTCCAAATCGGGGTGATTATCCTCATCCCGGTCTCTATTGGGATGCTGGTTCGTCGGTTCAATCCGAAGTTGGCGTTCGGTGTGGAGCGCCCACTCCGATTGATCTCTATTCTCTTTTTGGCGATTGCTGTGCTTGGAGCGGTGCTGGCAGATGTAGAGAACCTGCCCTCACACTTCCGCCAAGTTGGCATTGCGATGTTCCTGCTGAATGTGTTGACCTTGTTGATAGGCTACAACTTCGCCCGGCTGTTCCGTCTGCCCCTGCGCCAAGCGATTGCCGTCTCCATCGAGGGCGGCATCCAAAATGGCACGCTCGCTATCTTGATTGCCAGCACGCTCCTTAAGCAACCGGCGATGTCAATCCCTGCGGCGGTCTATAGCCTGATTATGTTCGCTACGGGCGCGTTTATGATTTGGTACTTCGGTAAGCGTCCGATGGAAGTGCCTGCTCAAGGTACCTATGGAGGTTGAAAATGATGAAATATCACATGGGGGTCTTGGCTCTGGTTGGGCTGATTGTGAGCGTTCAAGCACAGTCAGCCCTGAGCGCCCAAGAGCGTCGTGAGGGGTTTCGACCACTTTTCAACGGGCGCAATCTGCAAGGCTGGAAGGTCTACGCAGGAGAGAACTGGAAGGTGGAGCGTGGCGAGCTCGTCGGTCCCAGCAACAGCGCAGGCTGGATTGGTACGACCACCGAGTATGACAACTTCGTTTTACGCGGGGAGTACTGGATTGATAAGGGCGAGACTCAAGAGTCGAATAGCGGGATTTTTATCCGTGCGAAGGGTACTCCAACGCCCTGGAACGACGGCTATGAGGTTCAGATTAGCCTTCAAGACCCGAACAATCCGACAGGGAGCATCTATGGGCGCGTGCCAACCCATTTGGAGCGCATGCGTGAGATTGCACCCGAGAAGCAGTGGAACCGCTTTGAAATCCGCGCCTGTGGCTCCCGTATCCAAGTTATCATCAACGACGAGATGGTTCAGGACGCCGACCTCCACGACCATGCCAAAGGTTTCATCGGCTTCCAGCAACACCATCCGGGCGTCACGGTCCGGTTTCGCAATATTCGTATCAAGACCCTCAAACCCGAGGAGTGTGATGAGGGCTGGCGCCCACTGTTCAACGGCAAAGACCTCACGGGCTGGTTCCCTACAGGCTATGCACGGTGGTTTGTGCGAGACGGAGCCATTGTAGGTGAAGGCAGTATGGGGCACCTGTTCACCGAGCAAGATTATGGGGATTTCGAGCTTCGAGCGATGGTTCGAATACGCAACCTGCGTGAGGGAATGCCCAAACCCAACAACGGCATCTACTTCCGAGCAATCCCCAATCCCGAGAACCGCAATAGCTGGCCCCAAGGCTACGAGGCGCAGGTCTACAATCACGAAGGACCCGATTACATCACTGGTTCACTGTACAACCGCGTTCGAGCAACCCGACTCCTGACCCGTGATGGTGCGTGGTTCAGCATGCGCATCCGTGCGAAGGGCGACCATATCCAGATTTTCGTCAACGGGCAGAAAGTGGTGGACACTCGCAACGCCGATTTCCGTTGGGGGCATATCGCTATCCAGTGCCACGACCCCTTCACGGTGATAGAGACACGGGACATCTACTTGCGCACTTTGTGAGCATAGGGCTACGCACAGAGGCGATTACGCCCTTCGTGTTTCGCTTGGTAGAGCCGCTGGTCGGTGCGCTGGAGCCACGATTCGGGTGTCTCACCCGGCTGGAGCTGGCTCACGCCGAGCGAGACGGTAATCGCTAACTCCAGCTCGTCGGAGATGCGCACTGGTTCGGAGCGAATCGCCTCCGCAATCCGCTGGGCGATCGCCCTCCCTTCCTTCAAGGTTGCCTCACGCAGAACGACGGCGAACTCCTCACCACCGTAGCGTGCCACGAAATCGCCCTTGCGCTTACAGACGCCAATTGTGCGCCGTGCTACCTCCTTTAGCACCTCATCGCCTACTAAGTGCCCATACTGGTCGTTGACCTGTTTGAAGTGGTCTATATCAAGCAATATGAGCACTGCGGGGTAGCCGAATAGGCTGTTCAGCTGTGTCATGTGCTGGAGTTGAGCATCCAGCGCTCTACGGTTGAAGAGTTGGGTCAGCGGGTCGAGCGCACTCTCTCGGCGCGCTTGCTCCAACTCCTGCATCAGGTTATGCACTTGGGTTTGAAGCTGGGTACGCACCTGCTGATGGCGTTGTTCGCGCTCTTGAACGACCTCGGTCAGTGAGCGCAGGGTGGATTTGA
>JBDNDR010000154.1:0-5482 GCA_046718995.1 Fimbriimonadales bacterium | reverse complement strand
GGGTTCCCCCTGCCTTAGGGGGAACCTGACGGAGGGGGTCAAGTTTACCCCCACCCGAACCCTCCCCCTAAACGCAGGGGGAGGGCAACTCAACCCCGTCATGCTGAGCGTCAGCAAAGCATCTCAATAAGACCCTTCGCCTGCGGCTCAGGGTGACGACGGAGGGTACTCAGGGTGACGGATGGGAATACTGCTCAAGGTGACGAAGGGGAAATACTCAGGGTAACGGGGAGACAGATGGCTCAGGGTGGCGAAGAGGGGTCTTCCCGGGTGATGGGTTGGGCGTCGTGGTGGAACGGTGGTGCTCCTTGCCTTACGCACCCAAGATGAATCATTTTGAGAGGCAATTCAGAAAATTTCAGTTTTTGACCCCTCAGCACTTGACAAATTGGAATTGGGTTGGGTATACTCTGGAAATGATGGGAAAGACCTATCCTCTGCCAGCACGGTGCCCTATCTGTTCGGCGCAGTTGCAGGTCACGAAACTTTCCTGCAACGAGTGCGGCACGAGCATTGAGGGGCATTTCCAGAACTGCCGGTTCTGCCAGTTAGATGCGGAGCAGTTGCAGTTTCTGGAGGTGTTCTTGCGGTGTCGGGGCATGCTTTCGGGGGTGGAGAAGGAACTGCAAATCAGCTACCCGACCGCCCGCAACAAGCTGGATGCGCTCCTGTTGGCGCTGGGGATGACGCCTGTCCCTACCCTCTCTGACGGGCAGGTGGCGAAAGCCCAGCAAGAGGTTCTGGACCAGTTGGAGCGTGGGGAAATCACAGCGGAGGAAGCCGCACGCAAACTCCGCGCAATTAAATAAGAAGGAGGAATCATCGATGAGCTACAACGAGACCGTATTGAGAATCTTGAGGATGGTAGAGCATGGCGCTCTCACGCCCGAGGAGGCGGCTGACCTGATAGACGCACTGTACGAAGTGCCCCCCGTCAGCGAAACCCAGCCAGACCCTGAAGTGAGCCATCCACAACCGAACAGCGAGAGTGCGCGCGGGCTGTTTGACCAAATCGTACGCACGGTGGAAGAGGCAGTACGCACGACGGGACAGGCGGTGCGCGGGGTCAACTGGCGCGAGCTGGGCGAAACCATCCGTTCACAAACGCAGCGCGGACTGGAAGAGATGCGACGCGCGCTGGACGAACTGGAGAAAGGCGACTGGACGCTCGGCGCACTCGGCAAGCAGAGCCACACCTTTGAACGCCAGATTCCTTTACCCATCCAAGCAGGGCAAACGCTTACACTGGAACTCCCCGCAGGCGACATCTATCTCACGGGCGGTTTCGACGAGGGACGGGTCGGAGCCAGAATCAGCCTGCGGGGAGCCGATGAGGCTCAGCTCAGCGCCCTGGAGCAGACCTACACCCTGATGGTGGAACATACCGAGAGTGGGTTGAAGCTGCGCTTGCCCGAACTGGAGAACGGCATCACCCAAGAAGCCGACCTGCGCCTGATGGTGCCACGCAATGTCAATGTAGAAGTGCGCTTACAGGGCAAGGGCGATGTGCGGATTGATAAGCTGGATGGCAAGGTGCATATCGTTGCCCAACGTGGAGACATCCGCCTCAACCATCTGCGGGGTTCGGTAACGGTGCAACTCGCCAACGGAGATGTCAGCGTGTTGGATATGCAGGGCGATACCTTGAGTTTAAATATGGTTCACGGCGATGTCCAGATGCGCCGCGTCAAAGTGGATACCCTGCAAGCCAGCCTGACTCACGGCGATTTGGAGGCGGAGGCGTTGGAAGCGCGTCATCTCACGACGGAGACCGTGAACGGTGACCAGCAGGTGCAACTGACACAGCCCGTTCAAGGCACTGTGAAGCTGACCACGGTGAAAGGCGACCTGTTGTTGCTACTGCCCGACGGCAACGATTGCACCGTATCGCTTCAGACCCTATCGGGCGACATCGAGTGTGGGCTGGAACTGAGCCAGCGTGAGCAGGAACGGAACACGGTGCGCGGGGTCGCAGGTCAGGGTACGGGCACGCTGGTGATGGAGACGGTTCATGGCGACCTCAGCCTGCAGTTGACCCCCCATACAGATTAATCCTACCCATCGAGGCGAGACCTCTATGCCCCTGCCTATCGTTCGGGCGGGGGCTTTTTTGTAGGAACCCCGCAAAAATGCCGAAAATTGGAAGCATATGGCGTTGGTCACTTTAGAAGCGGTTCGGACGAACGAGAAGGTGCGCACTTACCTCCAGATGGCGAACCAGATGCTCTATGCGATGGGCTACACGGAGCATGGGTTGCGCCATGCGGGGCTGGTGGCGAATAATGCGCGACGGCTCTGTCTCAAGCTGGGCTATACCGAGCGTCAAGCTGAACTCTCTGCTATTGCGGGCTATCTCCACGATATTGGGAATGTCATTAATCGGGACCATCACGCTCAAACGGGTGCGATGATTGCGTTTCAACTGCTGAGCGAGATGGGCATGCCGGCCGAGGAGGTCGCTTTGATTGTCAGCGCGATTGGCAATCATGAGGAGTCGACAGGGTTCCCAGTGAACTATGCGGCGGCGACGGTGATTTTAGCGGATAAGTCGGATGTCCATTTCTCGCGGGTGCAGAACCCGTCGCATGGCGATTTTGATATTCATGACCGGGTCAACTTTGCGACACAGCGTGCGCGCCTGCGCGTGCTGGGGAAGGAGCGCGTGATTGAACTGAACCTGGAAATTGACACCTCGGTTGCGACGGTGATGGAGTACTTTGAAATCTTTTTAGACCGTATGATGATGTGTCGGCGTGCTGCGCAGGCGTTGGAGTGCCAGTTCCACTTGATGATTAACCAGGTGCCGATTGGCTAATCCCCCCTCTAAAGAAGCGGAATCGGCTTGCCGATAATAACCCCAGCAAATTTGCGGAGCATCCCAACCAACAAGGGGGTCATGGAATGAGTTTGCGGATTAACACAAACATTCAGGCGCAGAACGCCCTAAGGAACTTGGGGCTGAACTCGGATGCGATGGGACGCACCATTGAGCGTCTCGCATCGGGTCTACGGGTGAACCGTGCGGCGGACGACCCCGCGGGATTGATTATTTCGGAGAACCTGCGCTCTCAGATTACGGGGCTTCAACAAGCCATCAACAATGCGCAGGATGCCACGAATATGATCAAAACCGCCGAAGCGTCGCTGGACGAGGTGCATAATGCCCTGCGCACGATGCGCCAGTTGGTGCTCCACGCCGCAAACACGGGGGTCAACGACTATAATGCGCTGATGGCAGACCAGACCCAAATCCGTGCGCTGGTGGATAGCATCAATCGGATTGCCGACCAGACCTCCTTCGGTACGAAGAAACTCCTTGACGGCACTTCGGGTATCACGGCTCAGGTCACGGATCCGAGCCGTATCTCCGGCGTGTTCATCGGCGGGATTATCGGCGGCTATGCCACCGCCTCGGGCTACATCACGCTGGATGTGACCCAAGCCGCAACACGCGCCCAATATACAGGCACTATCAACTACGCCAGTTCCAGCGCATTTTTGACCGTCAACGGAAGTATTGTCATCAACGGCTACACGATACACGGCGATACGACCGATACTTTGGAGACCTTTGTAGACCGTATCAATGCGGTTGCGCACCTCACGGGGGTCTCCGCCGAGATTGTAGAATCGGGTGGAAACTACAATGTACGGCTGAGACAGCGTGAGTACGGGGCACAACATCGTATTCAGTTCCACGATACCGCAGGGATTATCGCTGCAGCAGGTACCAGCACAACGGTCGTAGGGCAAGATGCGTTAGCTCAAGCGGTGGTTCAAACGGTTGCAGGGGTACAGACGGTGTTGTTCACAGGGGGTATTGCGACAGGCGACTCAGGACTGCGCCTAACAGACGCTTACGGCAATATCATTATGCTGACCGAGGCAGGCAACGATGTGGCAACCAACCATCCAGTGGCACTGGTCACGGCAGGGCAGCTCCAGTTCCAGGTGGGTGCGAATGCAGGTCAGTTCGTGCGGTTCTCCCTAATCGATGTACACGCCGCTAAACTGGGCACGACCGTCATTCCGGGACAGAACCTTTCCACGATTGATATTACCCAACCGAACTCGACTGATAACGCTCTGCGCATTATTGACGCGGCAATCAATGAAATCTCCAAGATGCGTGGGGATATGGGGTCGTTCCAGCGGTATGTGTTGGAGAGCAATATCCGCTCGTTGAATGTGGCGCGCGAGAATGTGATGGCGAGTGAGTCGACCATTCGCGATGCGGACTTCGCTGCGGAGATTACGATGTTCACGAAGCAACAGATTCTGATGCAGTCGGGGATGTCGGTGTTGGCGCAAGCGAACAACCTGCCCCAGAATGTGCTGTCGCTGTTGCGGGGTTAGTCGCCCATCTCCCGTGCGCGTTGAAGTGCCTCCTGCATCACCTCGTGCAGGGGCACTTCGTGTTTAAGTGCCAGTTGCACGCAGTCTTCATATTCAGGTGCGGTGTGCAGGATACGCTCACCCTCGCGTGCCAGCTTGACCCGCACGGTGCCATAGGGTGTCTCGACCGTGCGGTGTTCCCGCGCGAGCACACGCCGATTGACCAGGCTGTAGCGCACTCCCCAAGTCGGCGTCTCCGTCAGGAGGAGATTCATAATGGAATGGGCGTTCTCTGGGGTTGCCAACACGGTCACCAAGATGCCGGGGCGGTTCTTCTTCATCTGGACAGGCGTATAAAACACATCCAACGCCCCACTCTCCAAAGCACGCTCCATCCAATAGCCCAGTTGTTGCGGGGTGGCGTTGTCCAGTTGGGTCTCTATCTGCACGATACTCTGCCAGTGTCCATAGGGGCTAAGGGTGTCCCACGATTCACCCACGAACAGGCGTAGCAGATTGGGGAGCGGGCGCACGGCTGTGCCTGTGCCATACCCGACCGCCTCCCACCGCATCGGAGGCTGAACACCGAACGCTTGGCTCAGTGCGACGGCGAGCGCCGCACCGGTGGGAGTCACGGTCTCGCCCTGAATCGGGATGCCGTAGGTGGGAACACCGTGTAGGAGTTCCACGACCGCCGGCGCAGGCACGGGCAGATTGCCATGCTCGGCACGCACGAAACCACGCCCCATCGGCAACGGCGAGCAGACCACGCGCTCAACACCCAGATAGTCCAAAGCCCAGCAGGCGCCCACCACATCCAGAATCGCATCAACAGCGCCGACCTCGTGGAAATGGACGCGGTCAGGCGTGGTGCCATGCACTGTCGCTTCCGCCTCAGCCAGCTTTTGGAAGACCGCAGTGGCGTTGTGGCGCACACGCGATGGCAGGTCTGCCCGCTCGATAATCTCCAGCACATCGCTCAGATGGCGGTGGGGTTGGTCTTCGGTCACGGTAATCTGTACACGCCGGGCGAAGACCGCTTCGACCTCTACCCGCTCCGAATGCCACTGCCAGCCTGCTAAGCCGAGTCCGTTAAAGACCTGAAGGAGCGATTCTTCGGGCACACCCGCCTCAATCAATCCCGCAA
>JBDNDR010000153.1:0-5495 GCA_046718995.1 Fimbriimonadales bacterium | reverse complement strand
AAATTGATGCCCTCCTGCAGGTGCTGGATACGATGGTCGCGGAGGGGATGATTACGACCCAGGCAGTGGAAGTGGTCAAGTACTCCCACAGCGCTGGGTCGTGAGTACTTTAGGAGTTCGTTTGTCCCTTCTTGAGCCAGTGAGCGATTTGGATGGCGCGCTGTACCTGATGTGTTATCGCGCGCAGGGTCGCTTCGGGGATTTCGCCTCTACCGGCAGTGGCACTTGTGCCGTACGGGTTGCCGCCTGCCTCAAACAGCACCGGGTCTGTATAGCCCGGTGGGACGAGAATCGCGCCCCAGTGGCTTGCCACCACAAACATGGATAGAAGGGTCATCTCCTGCCCGCCGTGGGGGTTCTGTGCACTGGTGAAAAAGGTCATCACCTTGTTGGTGAGTTTGCCTTGTGCCCACAGCGGTCCGGCAGTGTCCAAGAACTGCTTCATCTGGGCGGAGACCAGCCCGAAGCGTGTGGGGGTGCCGAGCACAATCACATCTGCCCAGTCCAAGTCGTCTAAGGTTGCTTCAGGAATGTGGCGAGTCGCTTCCAAATGGTTCTTCCAGTCGGGACGTGTTTCTACCACCGATTCGGGGGCAAGTTCGCTAACCCTGCGCAGGCGTACTTCTGCCCCTGCCTGCTCAGCGGATTGCACCGCCTGTTGAGCTAGCTGATAGTTCGTACCTGTTGAACTGTAATAAATAACAGAGACTTTGACGGTATCTGTCATAGTAGAACCTCCTTGTGTTATAGTGCTATAGGGCGTTGGCGAGTGCCAAGCCAGTTATAAAGTGTACCCAGCTCTTGCAGTAGCGAGCGCAGTCTTCTCGTGTGCCTTGAGAGGTGAGTCCAACTCCATAAGCGGATAGGCAAAATTAGCCTACAGCGTGGGAAAGCAAGAGGCTTACTTAGGGAAAATGTGAGGAGGTTTGTTGAGATGCTTCGCTGTCGCTCAGCATGACGGAACGCTTCCCGCCCCCTAAGCGCAGGGAGCGGGTTGAGATGTTTGCCTTTCCCTGAGGTTCCCTAAAGCGCCCCGACGCCTGCGCGCAACTCCATCTTCGGGGGCAAGCCTGCTTGGCTGGACGCTTGTAAACGCAACTCAAACTCCAGTACCCCCGCTGGTGCAAGCGCGCTTTCGCTCAGTATCAGGTACGCACTGTTGGCGTCAAACAGGCTCATCCCTGTGCGGTTGACTAACTCCACATTCGGTGGGAGCTTCACAACTAACGCCACAGGACCCGGAATCGTGTTGCTACTGGCGTTGACCACGCGTCCCGTCGTGCGGTAGATATTGGTGCCCGGCAGACGGCGTGTGGGGTTCAGGATGATACGGTAAGGGGTACTGACCAGAGGCATCGGCTGGAGCGTATAGGTCGCCACTGCCTGTAAGGTGACCGCTACCGCCCCCGGATTGTTCACGATATTCGGCTGGGGCGGGAGGAACTGGTTCGTGAGGCTACTGTTGGCAGGCGGGCGATTGCCGAGCGTGCTGCGGCGCGAATCGTACGCTGACCAGATCGAGTCGATTTCACCCGTGTTCAGTAAGACCGCAAAGAGCGCCAGTGGGCGACCCGCTTTGGGATTGTTGGCATAGAGCACATCCAACGGGAGCGCTATCTCGAGTCCTGTGGGTGGGTCAGAGGGACTGGGGCGCGGTCGCCATGTGATTTGCGCCGGTTGCGCCTCTAACCAGTTCGGGCGAGAGGGGTTGAGACGATAGAATCCTGCTTCTGCGCCGACGAGTAGTGCTGTGCGTCGGTCGCCCACAAAGTCCGCCTCCGGTGCCGAATGCAAGCGTCCGTGCCGGAAGACCCCCACGCCAAACTCCGCTCCGAAACCGTCGGGCGCGGTGATACGATGGTTCGAGAGCAGGCGCGTCGCGGGACCGCTATCGTCGTCCAGCGGGGTCAGATTCCGAAGTCCGGTGCCCATCCCAAAATCGGTATCGATGAACAGGGCGACACCGTTGGTGCGGTTTTCGGCGGTGTCCACATGCCCTGCAATCCCGATGTAGAGGTTGCGGTGGTCGTTGCGCACATAGAGGGCATCCAGGCGGTTGTTGCTGGCGGTCGGGGTGCGCGTTTGGACGGCGAGCGGAGCGCCAAGGTCGTTCAGGTTCCCGTCCACCACAATCGCACCGCCCGAACGCTGGAGATAGAAGAAGGCGGTAAACTCGCTAAACAGCCCCGGACGACCGCCCGTGTCGGCGAACACTCGCACCCGTATCACATTCAAGCCTGCAGGAAGCGCGCTGAGGTCGATATCGCGAATCTCAAACTGACCGGGTGCCACCGTGTTCATCGGCACATAGCCCTCAGCTAACCCCTCGGGTGTGTTATGGAGCGGGGCGACCCCGTTGATGGGCGCGCCCTGATTGATTTTCAGCAAGGCGGCTACACCGGTGGTATCCGTGCGCACTCGGACAGTGATACGGGAGCTGGAGACGCGCACCGCTTCAAAACTGCGTCCACTGGCGTAGAGACCTCCCGGTGTCGGCTCGGTCTGGAACGGCAGCGCATTATCCTGAGGGTCTAAGAGTTCGATAGGGTGCGTGTTGGGCAACGGTGCAGGCGTGCGAGGCGCATACAGCACATAGCCGAAGGCATTATTACTATTGGTGGGGGTGGAGTTAGGCGGTACCGTAATCGTGACGCGGCGGTTCGCGTCGACCGTTACAGGCGGCTGTTGACCCGAGTAGTCCACCAGCACCGTGCCCGGCGGGAAGTTGGTCTGGACGGTAGCGGTGAGTGGGGTGAGGTCGCCCCGGTCGTTCAGCCCCACCAGCAGGAGACTGTGTCCGTTCACCTGACGCTCATAGATGTAGAGGTCTGAACCAGTCCAGCGGTTGACGAGCGCGCCTCGAGCGAACCGCTTGCGCACATCCAGAAGGCGCAGGAGGCTATCGTCGCCGTTGCCCAGCGCGTTGTAGCGTCCTGGTCGGGGGAAGTGGCTCCAGTTGTTCGGGTCGATATTGTTGCCGTCGTAGTAAACGAGCGGGCGTCCCGGTCGGGTGAGGAGCCATGCGTGTGCCAGATTGTTGGACTGCGGTGGACCGTCGTCG
The DNA here is from genome assembly GCA_046718995.1 of Fimbriimonadales bacterium. Taxonomy (GTDB): domain Bacteria; phylum Armatimonadota; class Fimbriimonadia; order Fimbriimonadales; family GBS-DC; genus CAKZQI01. The sequence goes on along the minus strand of JBDNDR010000153.1, from coordinate 2,434 downwards.
TGGCTTTGCACAAACCCCACACCCAGATACGCTCCCAATCCGCCCAGTTCGTAGGGCATGCCTGTGCTGGGGTCTAAGCCGAACCCGTTGGCAAGCGAGGCGCTTAAGTCCCCAAAGCCTCCTTGATTGAACAGATTGCGCAGGTTGAACTTCATGGGGAAGTCCAGCGGGTTGATGCCCGTTTTGGCGTACTCGCGGAGCTCCCAACTGTTGGAGGAGTAGATTTCGCCAAACACATAGAGCGAAGGCTTGAGCGAGTAGAGGTAGGGCAAGAAATCGCCGTTGTTGACCGTTCCGCCCGGCTGTTGGGGCGTACGCGCAAAGAACGCAGGGGGTGCATGCCGAACCGCATCGATTCGGTACCCATCAAAGCCGATGACACTGGTCAAGAACCAGCCCCAGCGCTTCAGGTACTGGCGAATATCTTCGGAGGCAGGTGCGCCATCGGGATAGTAATGGGGGTTGAAGGGGTGGCGCACAAAGGTCGGCTTGCCAAACTGATTGAAACTGGCATAACTGGGCAAGTTGAACGCCCCTGTGCGCGTGTTGTTGCCGTCCTCATGGGCATAGTCCGCTAAACCGACGATGTCGTAATTCAGAGTACCGAACCCAAATGGGGGGGCGTTGTTGAAGTCAATCTCGTTGTTGTTCGGGTCGGCGGTCGAGCGGATATGGAAGTCTTCGGGGATAAGCCCCGGATAGCGGTCTATAGCGGTGCTGGCGCGGTTGTCGGCATGGTTCACCACTAAGTCGCAGTAGACCTCCAGCCCCAGCCGTTGCGCCAATTGGATGAGCTCCATCAGTTCCTGTGTGGTACCGTATTGGGTACGCACCGTGCCCTTCTGGAATCGGTCGCCCAAGTCAAATAGGTCAAATGGGTTGTAGCCAGTGCTAAAACCGCCCCCACCCGACTTGACAGGCGAAGGCAAGTAAATTGCTCCATAGCCCGCCGTCACCACCTCGGGCAGGCGGCGCATAATCGTGCGGTAATCGGTCTGGAACCACTGCAGAATCGGCGTATCACGGAACTGCGGTGCATAGCGGACAAACACCGAGAAGTTGGAGCCACCGTTGTTGTCGTATCGGACTTGCCCGCCAGAACCCTCGGCGCGGATATAGCACTGTACATGCGTGCCTGCCGGATAGGGTCCCAGCACCACATACCATTGGGTGTTGCCCCCCGTATTGAAATCGAACGAGAAATCGTATTCTCGTGTGGACTGCCAGTTATCGGTCGTGACCACTGCCACCACGCGCTGTCCGGGAGCGATGGGGTTGGTCTGGGTGGTGATGGTGAGGGTCTGCCAAGGCTCCATCATGCCCAGGCGCGTAGGGAGTTGTCCATAGCCGGAGATAAACAGGCGCGTGTTGCCCACCCAGTTGAGCTGGGCATAGGTCAGCGCCCACAGCATCAGAAACCCTGTCAAAACCGCTATCCGCTTCATCGCACTCTTATTATAACCCATTTCGCCCTGAGGTATCCTAAAGGCGATGCGAGTGGAACCGGTAGCGTGGCGAGATGGGGTGGTGCGTGTTTTAGACCAGACGCGCCTGCCCGACCAGGTGATTGTGGAAGAGTTCGACGACTGGCGTGGGGTTGCGGAAGCAATTCGGGTGATGAAAGTGCGTGGGGCACCAGCCATCGGTATCGCAGCGGCGTATGGCTTAGTGTTGGCGAGCCAGAGCCTGCCCAATCAGCTGGAAGCGTTCCGCAAGGCGTTCGGCGAGGTGTGCCAAGCGTTCGCAGAGACCCGCCCGACCGCCGTGAACCTATTCTGGGCGATTGAACGCCTGCAAGCGGTGGTGAATCGGAGTAGCTCGGTCGAGCAGGCGCGCGAGCAACTCCTTCAAGAGGCTCACGCCATCCTGCAAGAAGACCATGAAGCGGATCGAAAGATGGCGGAGTTCGGGGCGTCGCTCTTGCCTGAGGGCGCACGCGTGCTGACCATCTGCAACACGGGCGCTTTGGCAACCGGTGGGATTGGCACGGCGCTGGGCATCATTCGGGTCGCCCACGAGCAGGGCAAGCTCCAACTCACCTATGCCTGTGAAACCCGACCGCGCATGCAGGGACTCCGACTCACGGCGTGGGAGCTCCTCCAAGAGGGTATCCCCTTCTACCTGATTGCCGATAGCGTGGCAGGCTCGCTGATGGCGCAGGGTCAGGTGGACGCGGTCATCGTCGGGGCGGACCGAATCGCACGCAACGGAGATACCGCTAATAAGATTGGAACCTACACGCTGGCGGTGCTGGCACACTATCATCGGGTGCCCTTCTATGTCGCCGCGCCGGTCTCCACGATAGACCTCCACACGCCGAACGGAGCAGAAATCCCCGTGGAACAGCGCGACCCCACCGAGCTGACCCATATCAACGGACTGCGCATTGCACCGGAAGGCACCCCCGTGCTGAACCCAGCGTTTGATGTGACTC